>CAYXHX010000194.1:3590-5471 GCA_964464835.1 uncultured Chitinophagaceae bacterium
AGAAAAAATGTCTGCAATCCGTTCACTGCCTGTCAATATTCATGATTTGCAGGATGCAGAAAAACTTTGGGAAAGATTTGCACCTTATTTGGCAAAAGCTTTTCCGGAAACAAAAAATACAGGAGGAATTATTGAATCGCCTTTGAGAGAAATTCCCCACATGAAAAAAATGCTTGATGAAGTATCGCATAAAGATATTGCGGGAAAGCTTTTTCTGAAATGTGACAATGAATTACCCATTGCAGGTTCTATTAAAGCAAGAGGAGGTTTTTATGAAGTGCTGCATTATGCAGAACAATTAGCGCTTGAAAGTGGTTTACTGTCATTTGATGATAATTATGAAATCCTGGCAAGTGAAAAATTCAGAAAATTTTTCAAACATTTCTCCATTGGAGTAGGATCAACAGGTAACCTTGGCTTAAGTATCGGAATCATTAGTGCGAAGTTGGGGTTTAAAGTTTCAGTTTATATGTCGGCAGATGCTAAAGCATGGAAAAAAGATTTATTACGTTCAATTGGTGCTACTGTAATTGAATTTTCCGGTGATTTCAGTGAAGCAATTGATAAAGGCAGGCAGGCGACAATTGCTGATCCAAAGGGATATTTTGTAGATGATGAAAATTCAAAATATTTATATCTTGGGTATAGTGTTGCCGCAATACGATTAAAAAAACAATTGGATGATTTGAAAATCAACGTAGATGAAGATCACCCGTTATTTGTTTATTCTCCTTGCGGTGTAGGCGGTTCACCCGGTGGTGTGGCATTTGGATTGAAACAAATATTTGGAGATCATGTTCATTGTTTTTTTGTAGAACCCACACATTCTCCTGCAGTTTTAATTGGCTTAATAACAGGTAAAATGCAGAAAGTAAGTGTTCATGATTTTGGAATAGATAATATTACTGAAGCAGATGGTTTAGCAGTAGGAAGGCCTTCTGCATTTGCATCTTCTATTAGTAAACTATTGATAAGCGGAATTTATACGATTGAGGATAATGAATTATTTCGTTTATTATATATGATGGGAAAAACTGAACAAATATTCCTGGAACCTTCTGCTACTGCGGGTTTGATTGGACCTTACAAGATAATGCAAACCAATTATATCGAAAAACAGCATTTGAAGCCATTGCAAATTACGCATATAGCCTGGGCAACAGGCGGCGCTCTTGTACCGGATAAAGAAATGGATAGTTTTTATAAAAAAGGAAAAGAATTGTTTGAAAAAAATTAGTCACTTTATTACAAAACTGAATGAAATAAGAATATGTTCATTCATGCTGTGAATGTTCCATTATCTTAAACAAATGCAACAAGAACGGAAAAAGCGCATCCATACTTTCGGAAGCGCCACGCGTGGAGCCTGGAAGTGCAACTATCAATGTATTCCCTTTCAGTCCTCCAAAACTTCTTGAGAGCATAGCATAAGGCGTTTGTTCCTGGCCATAATTTCTTGCAGCTTCGCCAATGCCCGGTATTTCGCGGTCGAGCATTGGGCGGATGGCATCGGGCGTAACATCCCTCGATGATAAACCTGTGCCACCGGTGAGAATGATTACATCTGTTTTATTATCATAAAGTGATTGCACTTTTTCCTGTATTGCTTTTATTTCATCGGGGATGATAGCGTATTCTTTAATTTCAATTCCTGATTTTTCTAATTTATTGATGATCGCTTTGCCGGCAGAATCCTGTTTTTTTCCTGCCGAGATACTGTCCGAACAAACAATGACAGCAGCAGAAATTTCCCTTGATAATTTTTCAGTGTATTGAGATTTGCCGCCTTTCTTTTTAATCAGTTTAATACTTTTGATTTCAATTTCTTTGTCAATTGGTTTGAGCATATCATAAATGGTAAGCGCTACCACAGAAGCGCCA
>CAYXHX010000195.1:0-4612 GCA_964464835.1 uncultured Chitinophagaceae bacterium
TTTCCTACTTCAGGATTTGCACCTGCACCGAGGCCTTGAGTAAGATGTGGCCCGAGTTGAATTTTATTCGGCACTTTACTTTGGTCAAGCGCTTTAGAATCTGTATTACATATAATAAAGTCAACACCTTCTATGTCTTCTGCAAACATATAATTTACGGCATTGCTTCCTCCGCCACCCACACCAAGTACCTTGATGATGGATGATTTTTGCTTAGGGATATCAAAGTGTATCATAACATTTAAAATTTAAAGTGGGTAAGTAAGTTTTTAATTTAAAAATAAAATAGTGTATTGATGGTTTATTTGATTTCTATATCGCCTTCTTCTTTAAATAAATCAATGATGCTAATCTTGAATTTATCCCAGAAATTACTGATGCCTTTTCGTTTCTTCGTATCTACAAAATCTTTCCCTGTTGTAACATCTACGGGTTCATCTTCTCCTTTCAAAAGATTATCAGGCACAAGTACTTTACGGAATTTATTGTCAAATTCTTTTCGCTTATTTTCAAAATCATCATAACCTTTTAAAATAAGCCCGATACAAGTAGCATACATGGGTTTCTTGAGCTCATCAATGTGATTGGCAGCAAGATGCTCATTGGGCAAACCGATACGCGCATTCAGGCCGGTAATGTATTCGGTGAGCTGCAATAAATGTTTTAATTGAGAACCGCCTCCTGTAAGTATGATTCCTCCATTTAATGCGCGGCTGTCCAGGCCTACTTGTTTTAAATGATACGTTACAAATTCCAGTATCTCGCTCATGCGTGCTTGAATAATGGCTGCAAGATTTTTTACACTGATCTCTTTTGCCGGCATTCCTTTTAATCCCGGAATAGTGATAAATGCATTTGCCTTTGCTTCGTCTTCAAGTGCGCTGCCAAACTGCACTTTCATGGCTTCTGCCTGGCTTTTTAAAACACCAAGGCCATGACGTATATCGGAAGTGATATTTTCCCCACCAAAAGGAATAACAGCGGTGTGTTTTAAAATGCCTTCATAAAAAACCGCAAGGTCACTTGTACCGCCGCCAATATCAAGAATAGCTACACCTGCTTCCATATCTATATTACTCATCACTGCAGAAGAAGATGCAAGTGGTTGCAGTACGAGGTCTTTTGTTTTCAAGCCACTTCTTTCTACCGCGCGATTGATATTGCGGATGGCATTCCTGTCACCTGTAATGATGTGAAAATTGGCGCCAACTTTTACTCCATTATACCCAACGGGGTCTTTCACGTTTTGATAATTATCCACGTGGAAGTCCTGTGGAATCACATCAATGATTTGGTCCCCTGCGGGAATAAAAGTTTTACGTTGATTTTCTACCAAAACATCCAATTCCCAGCGTTGGATCTCCACTTCGGAATTTTGGCGTACAATATCGCCACGAGTTTGCAAACTTTTAATGTGATGGCCTGCAACGCCTACATACACCTCACTTATTTCGAGGTCGTTATTGCTGTCCATACAATTTTGCAAAGCTTGTTTTATGGCTTTGATCGTTTGATCAATATTCAATACCTGGCCATGTTGTACGCCGATGCTGTTGGCACGGCCAAAACCAAGTATATCGAGTTTGCCATACTCGTTTTTCCTGCCTGCAATTGCGGCAATTTTTGTGGTGCCTATATCAAGGCCCACAATGATGGGTGCTTCCTGTTCATTCATATTTTTTGGGTTTTGTGTGTGTATAAAAAAAGAGTTGTTTATTCATTTACCGGTTTTTTTAAAATGGCTTTCGGAATTTTTTTACTTGTCTTTTTATTCGATGATTTATTCGATAAATTTGATTGTTTTCCTTTTACAGGAATATTTTTTTTCTTTGAAATTGGCTGCACTTTTTTTACAGTATCCAATATTTTTACAGGTGCGGCAAAAATTGTATCTGACAGAATGTTTTCCAATTTTTCATCACTGTTGCCGAATAATTTTTTTGCCAGTGAAGTATCGGCAATTGTATGGTGAGCTCCCCTTCTTGAAGCAACAACCTGCCCGGAAAATTCTACATTGATTGTAGCATACTTTTCAAACCCCAATGTTTTCCAGGCTTGTTGGTAAAATGCCATCAAAGCCCGGAATTTTTCATCGAGGTTATCCGCGTTGCCCAGAATAATTTGTTGGTCACCCAATACAGGTATTAATATAAACTTCCCTTCATCTGAAATATCTACTTGTGCAGTTTGAGCCATCCAGAAACTATCGGCAGAAATGAATGTGGCTAATTTTTTCACTTGTTGCATGAGTAAACTATCCGGTACTGACAATTTATTTTTATCAGATGGGAATGATGTAAATACAATCATTCTTTCCGGCATGGTGGAAACCAATGGCATTTTTGTACAGGCAGAATCAATATAAAATGATTTGCCTGAAACAGTGAATATCCTTGCAAGTGGAGATCGTAGCGTAATTGATGCATGCAAAATTTGCTTATTATCAATAAAAACTTCCGCATTTTTAATCCATGGATTTCTTTGAAGTTGCACTTCAAGGTTATTTAAATTTACAGAACTGATCTCAGCGCCATTTATAGCCCCATTTTTTTTAAGTACTGCCAACACATCATCCTCATGAATAAATGTGGCATCAGAAGACGGTTGAATGTTGATAACAACACCGGCTGTATTCAGGTTATTTTTTGCACGCATAGCAGCTATCAATAAGCTTATAGAAGCTATTGCCAACAAAGACCAAATAATATTTCTAACCAGTTTCTTCATTTTATCATTTCCTGGTTTTTATTGTCGTTAAAACATTTTTTATTGAAGGCAACAACCTGTCTATATCTCCTGCACCCGCCGTTACCAATAATTCAGGAGTAGTATTCCTGATATAAGTGATCAATTCATCTTTCTCCAGCACGGATTTATTTTTCAAATCCATTTTATGCAATATCAATTCACTATTCACTCCTTCTACAGGTTTTTCGCGTGCCGGATATAAAGGCAATAAAATCACTTCGTCAGCATGGTCAAGCGCTTGTGCGAATTCATCAGCAAGATCCTTTGTCCGGCTATATAAATGAGGTTGAAAAACCAACACACATTTTTTCCCCGGATACAATTCTTTCACGCCGGAAATCAATACCCGTAATTCTTCCGGGTGATGTGCATAATCATCTATAAAAATATTTTCTGCATGATTCAGGATAAATTCAAATCGTCTTTTTACACCTTTGAAGGATTGAATGGCATCTTTTATTTTATCGTTCTCCATGCCAAGATATTTTGCTATACTGATAGCTGCAAGTGCATTTTCAATATTGTGACGACCGCCCATATTGAGTTGAAAACCGTTGATTTTTTCACCACGATAATTTACATCAAATGCATACGCATGTTCAAGCACCTGTATATTTTCGGCATTGGTATCTGATTCCGGGTTTTGAATAGCATAAGTACGTTTATTTGCAGCTTTCAAATCCTGAAGCCTTTTCAATTTTGTTGGTGTAATCAGGCAACCATGATTTTTTATTTTTGAAGAAAATTCAATGAATGCATCCTCTACTGCTGTTGCTGTTCCATAAATATCTAAATGATCTGCATCCATTGCAGTAATCACGGCTATGTCGGGTGAAAGTTTTAAGAAACTACGGTCATATTCATCTGCTTCTATCACAAAAACATTTTTATCACTGCTCCAGAAATTTGTATCATAATTTGCTGAAATACCACCCAGGAAAGCGTTACAGCCAAAGCCTGCATGTTTTAAAAGATGTGCTGTAAGTGTACTGATAGTCGTTTTTCCATGTGTGCCTGCAATACAAATATTGAAACCATTCATTGTAATGGCCTGCAATACTTCGCTGCGTTTAAAGAGTGGAAGATGATATTGTTTGCAATAATTAAATACGGGAGAATCTGATGGTACTGCCGGCGTGTAAATGACAAGGCCTATGTGTTGAATATCTTTAATGCTATCCTGGTTATAATGAATATGCATACCTTCTTCCTGCAAAGTTTTAGTAAGAGGCGTTTCTGTGCGGTCATACCCGGCAACTTCTTTTCCCAATGATTTAAAATACCTGGCAAGCGCACTCATTCCAATGCCTCCAATGCCGATGAAGTAAACAACACGCATGTTTTTATCGGTCAATATTTCATTGATGTTATTCATGCAAGATTTTTATCATCATTTTTTGAAATATAATTCAGGATTTCCGCCGCAATCATTTCATCTGCATTATACACGGCAAGCTCACCTATATGTGCGCTTAATTGATGTTGCAGGTTTTCATCATTTGCCAAGCGGGTTATCTCTTTAAAAAGATGTGTAGGTGCGTCTTCATTTTTCACCAATAAGGCAGCATTTTTTTGAACCAGGTAATGCGCATTTTCATACTGGTGGTTTTCTGCAGCATACGGATAAGGAACAAAAATCACGGCTTTTTTTGTCACACACAATTCTGCGATTGACATAGCGCCGGCCCTTGATACCACTACATCAGCACAAGCATACGCTTTATCCATGTGTTCAATAAATTCACCCACCCAGGTGCAGTTGGAAACATGCGCCCTGTTGTCATAAAATGCAGCATTTGTTTTTCCGGTTTGCCAAATCAATTGCAAACCCAACGCATCAAATTCCTGAACATGCTTTGCCAAT
>CAYXHX010000195.1:4622-5451 GCA_964464835.1 uncultured Chitinophagaceae bacterium
CAATACTTCATTAATCGTTTGTGCACCAAGGCTCCCACCTACTGCAAGCACTATTTTTTTATTTGGATTGAGATTAAAAAAAGATATGGCTTCATTTCTTGTAACGGTGGATTGCGAAATGGCTTTGCGTACCGGATTGCCGGACAGTAAAATTTTTTCCTGGGGAAAAAACTTTTCCATTCCATAAGATGCCACAAATATTTTTGCTGCCCTTTTTCCTAAAAGGATATTACTCTTTCCTGCGAAAGAATTGCTTTCATGAATAAAGGTTGGAATGTTTTTTTGCTGCGCATAGCGCAATACAGGGTAGCTGGAATAGCCGCCTACTCCAATTACAGCATCCGGATGAAAATGGTTGATGATTGTTTTTACCTGGAAAAAACTTTTCAGTAGTTTAAAGGGAAGCCCTGCGTTTTTCAAAATACTACCACGATGAAAGCCTGCAATGTCAAGGCCTTCAATTGTATATCCATGCAGTGGCACTTTTTCCATTTCCATTTTCCCTTTGGCGCCAACAAATAAAATTTCAACATCAGTACATTGCTCCTTCAATGCATTTGCAATAGCAATTGCCGGAAAAATATGGCCTCCTGTGCCTCCACCTGCTATGATAATTTTAAAACTCAATATCCATTTGTTTTTTGTGCTTCAATGTTGTTATCACCATTTTCAATTGCCTCATCAACAGTATTATTATCAATATTTGCCAATGCTTTTTTGCCTTCCAGTATTTCCACATTCCTTGCTACACTCAATACGATACCAATTGACCCACAAGTAAAAATAAAGGAGCTTCCACCCATGCTTACCAAAGGAAGTGTAACGCCTG
>CAYXHX010000196.1:0-999 GCA_964464835.1 uncultured Chitinophagaceae bacterium
TTTAAATGCTATTAAAGGTAAAATTTTATACCTGCGTTATCCCAATACAGGTGTTACTGATGGCCAACCTGTATTACAATATTATGATATTGAAGACCGATCAGAAAAAACAGTTTTGGCTGGTGCAGACCAATATATATTAAGTGCAAATGGCGAGAAAATGCTTGTATCGAAATCCGGAGCATGGGCAGTATTATCTCCGCGTGAAGGCGTGAAA
The DNA here is from genome assembly GCA_964464835.1 of uncultured Chitinophagaceae bacterium. Taxonomy (GTDB): domain Bacteria; phylum Bacteroidota; class Bacteroidia; order Chitinophagales; family Chitinophagaceae; genus JAFDXJ01. Next base: position 218 of record CAYXHX010000196.1, read on the forward strand.
TTTGAAAAACCACTTCGTATCAACGAAATGCAAATGACCGTTGATCCAAAGCAGGAATGGAAACAAATATTTACGGATGCATGGCGTATTGAACGAGATTATTTTTATGACGGAAATATGCATGGTACCAATTGGCCGGAAATAAAAAACCGCTACATGAAAATGTTGGATGGCGCTATGACACGTGAAGATGTGGACTTTATAATCGGTGAAATGATTGGTGAATTAAATGCTTCCCATACCTACCATGGTGGTGGTGATTTTGAAAAAGTAAAAACTTCCAACACCGGTTACCTCGGCATCAATTGGGAAGCAGATGGAAAATATTATAAGGTTAAAAAAATTATTCATGGTGCAAGTTGGGATGCAGAAGCCCGGTCACCACTTGATGAAATAGGGAATACTATACAAGAAGGGGATTATATTCTTGCCGTAAATGGAATTCCAATAACCACTGAAAATGAACCCTACCTTGCATTCCAGGGGCTGGCAAATAAAACGGTAGAGTTAACTACAAACAATAAACCTTCTTTAGATGGCGCAAAATCTGTTGTTGTAAAAACGATGGATGATGAATACAGGTTGCGTAATTTGGAATGGATAGAAGGTATGCGTAAACGTGTAGATGAAGCGACGAATGGGGAAGTAGGATATATTTATGTGCCAAGTACAGGGCTCGATGGCCAAAATGAATTGATGCGGCAATTCAGTGCGCAATGGAATAAAAAAGCATTGATTATTGATGAGCGATTTAATAATGGCGGCCAAATTCCTGACCGGTT
>CAYXHX010000196.1:1009-5431 GCA_964464835.1 uncultured Chitinophagaceae bacterium
CCGGTTTATTGAAATGCTGAACAGGGCCCCATTATCATTCATTGCAACGCGTGATGGCAAACCCTGGCAATATCCGCCCAATGCGAATTTCGGCCCGAAAGTAATGCTCATCAATGGTTGGAGCGGTAGCGGCGGAGATGCATTTCCTTTATATTTCAAAGAAAAAAACCTTGGCCCATTAATTGGAACACGCACCTGGGGCGGGCTTATTGGCATCAGCGGTTATCCTGAATTGATTGATGGGGCAAGTATTACAGCGCCATCCTTCAGGATATATAATCCCGATGGAAAATGGTTTGCCGAAGGTCATGGTGTTGATCCGGATATTGAAGTGACAGAAGATTTAGGCGCAATGGCAAAAGGCATTGACCCGCAACTGGAACGCGCCATTGTGGAAATTAAAAACTTGCTGAAAACAAAAGGCTACAAAGCGCCAACAGTACCTCCCGTGGAAAAAAGGAGTTTGTAAAATGTGAGATTTTTCTTTTGAAAATCAAAATCTGCCGGAATTTTTCGGCAGTTTTGATTTCTAAACTTTTAAAATAAATAAAAATGAAAAAAGAATTGAATAAACAAGAAGCAACAAAGCAACTAAAAACATTAAATGAACGGTTTGATAAAAATAAAACAAGGCATGAAAAAATTGCCTGGAAGGAGGTTGAAGCAAAACTTGAAAGTAACCCGGGAAAATTATGGTCTTTGTGTGAAATGGAAAAAACTGGCGGAGAACCGGATGTAGTAGGCTTTGACAAACAAACAGGAGAATTTATTTTCATGGATTGTTCTAAAGAAAGCCCGTCGGGCAGAAGAAGCTTTTGTTATGACAGGGAAGCATTAAATGCCCGGAAGGAACATAAACCAAAAAATAGTGCAATAGATATGGCAAAAGAAATAGGTATCACTATTTTAACCGAAGAAGAATACAGGGAAATGCAGAAAGTAGTAAAAATGGATCATAAAACTTCGAGTTGGGTTTTCACGCCTAAAGATATCAGGACATTGGGCGGCGCTATTTTTTGCGATTTTCGGTATGGCAAAGTGTTTACATATCACAACGGTGCGGAATCTTATTATGCTGCAAGAGGTTTTAGAGGTAAACTAAAAGTGTAAGCAGAGGGTAGAAAAATTCAACATTATGCAGGATAAAAATTTCCCAATCATTTCAAAAAAACCCAGGATAAAAACAACTTATACTTTTCTTAAAATGATTACGTTAATAAAAGTTTATTTCAATTTAAAAACAAACATCAACAAACCTCTAAATCGTTCACAGTTAAACTTGCAAACATGAAACCCCTGAAAATTAATTTAATCACATCACTGCTACTTTTAGTAACAGTTTTTTCCTGTAAAAAGGAAGACAATTCGGCCAACAACAATACCCAAATTTCCAACAACATCGTACAGGGATCCTGGCGCATGACCTTGTATAATGAAGATGGCAATGATGAATTACATCATTTTACCGGGTACACTTTTACTTTCAATAATGGAACAGCAACGGCTGTAAAAAGCGGGACAACCGTAACCGGAACTTATTCCCTTATCGTGGATGACAGCAAAAACAAAATCCTTTTTGATTTTGGGGCAGTCGTACCTTTTAATGATTTAAATGACGATTGGCAAGTCCTGGAATCTACGGCTGCGGTCTTTCGCTTGCAGCACGTAAGTGGCGGAAATGGTGGAACCGACTTACTTACATTTGAGAAAAATTGAGCAATTTATTTTCCAATAATATTCAATAAAAAAATCTCCTCAGGGAGATTTTTTTTATTGTAATCATGTATAGTATTTCAACATTCAATTTATGCTTCCTTCAAAAAAGGGTATGCAAAATCTGTTGCCGCGTTGAAAGTTTCTTTTACAGTGCGTGCACTCAGCCAACGGTATAAATTAATCATACTTCCTGCTTTATCATTTGTGCCGCTTTTACGTGCGCCACCAAATGGCTGCTGCCCTACAACTGCACCTGTTGGTTTATCATTCACATAAAAATTACCTGCAGCATTTCTTAACTTAGAAGTAGCCATAACTATCGCATCCCTGTCCTGCGCAATGATCGCCCCCGTCAATGAATAGGGAGACGTGCTGTCTAATAATTGAAGGGTTTCTTCAAATTTATTTTCATCATACACATAAATGGAAAGCACCGGGCCGAAAATTTCTTCACACATGGTTTTATATTTCGGGTCCTTTACTTCAATCACGGTTGGCTCTATAAAATAACCATCCTTTTTTGAATAATGCCCGCCCGCAATAATAGAGACTTTCTTATCTTTTTTTGCATTGTCAATATATTTTGTAATGCTGTTAAATGCTTTTTCATCAATGACTGCATTAATAAAATTGCTGAAATCTTCTACTGTCCCCATTTTCATATTGGCCATTTGTGCCAATAATTTTTTCTTAATTGATTCAGCCACATTAGATGGTAAGTACGCCCTTGAAGCAGCCGAACACTTTTGCCCCTGGAATTCAAATGCGCCTCTTGCCAATGCAGTTGCAGCCACATCTGCATCCGCACTTTTATGAATCATTACAAAATCTTTTCCACCTGTTTCGCCTACTATCCTTGGATAGGATTTATACAATCCAATATTTTCCCCAATACTCTTCCACATGCTATTAAATACTCCGGTACTTCCTGTAAAATGAACGCCGGCAAAATCCGGATGTGCAAAACAGGTATTTCCCAAAGTTGGGCCATCTACATACACTAAATTGATAACACCATTCGGCAAGCCTGCTTCTTTTAAAATACGCATGATCATTTGTGCAGCATACACTTGTGAATTCGCAGGTTTCCAAACAACAACATTGCCACACATAGCAGCGCTCGTGGGCAAATTACCTGCAATGGCTGTAAAATTAAATGGTGTAATGGCCAGAACAAAACCTTCCAAGGGACGCCACTCAGTCCTGTTATGCATGCCGGGTGCAGATATTGGCTGCTGCTTATAAATTTCGCTGAGGAAATGAACATTGAAGCGCAAAAAATCTATGAGTTCACAAGCGCTGTCTATTTCTGCCTGGAAAGCATTTTTGCTTTGCCCGAGCATTGTACAACCATTTAACATGTACCTGTATTTTGTAGCAATTAAATCAGCGGCTTTTAAAAAAATATGCGCACGGTCTTCCCAGGGCATTTCCGCCCAGGCATCTTTGGCTTTCAGTGCAGCATCAATCGCCATGTGTACATGTTTTTTATCTCCCGCATGAAAATGCCCCAGCGTGAAAGAAGTTTCATGTGGTGGATGAAGCGCCACTTTTTTGCCTGTCTTTACTGCACGGCCTCCAATATACATGGGGATATCCGCTTGTTTTGATTTTAATTTTTGCAAAGCATTTTTTAAAGCAGCCCTTTCAGGAGAACCGGGCGCATAGCTTAAAACGGGTTCATTTTGTGGTGCGGGATAAGAAAAATAACCAAGGCTCATATAAATAAATTTAAAAGTGAAACCATATTTTCTATAAAATATAGTTCTAAATAGTTTTAAAGAAGTTGCAAAATTAATCAATCCTTTCCAATAAAAAGCTTAAACAATGAATGTGGCCATATTTCAAAATGTTGAATGAAGGATTCATCAAATTCATTCATCAATAAAAAAATTACAATAATAAATATTCTGTTAGTTTTACGAATTCTGAATTCTTTTTCAATCACCAAAACAAACAAAAATGAAAACATGTATTTTCACGTTGATGGCATTCCTTTTTGCCTTTCAAGCATTTTGCCAGGACAGCAGGAGCAATGAATTTAATAAGGATTATTATTTGTAAAAAACTAAAACCCAAAATACGGTTGGATGGATATTATTGGGTGCAGGAACTACTGCAATTGTTGCAGGCATCATTTCCGGGACTAAGAAAGATGATGATTTAGCCGAGTTGTATCTGGTGTAGTGGTTGACCTGGTAAGTATTCCCTTTTTATCAGTGCTGCAAAGAATAAAAAAAGAGCAGCTACTGCAGTTGCATTTCATATGCAACCAATGAACTTACCTATTCAACAAGGTTTTGTTCTAAAACAACAACCCACCATTTCAGTGAAAATCGGGTTTTGATTTATTTGATAAAAATTGAAAACCATTCATTGAAATAGAAAGGGATTTCATGCATGAAATTGCTGGCACTTTCATGACGTGTTGCTATATGCAGCTAAGATTTGAAATGTTGTAAATTTAAATCACGTTTATGATTTTCTGCAAAGGTTGGTATTTTACCAACCTTTGATTGTAATGCCCATACATTTGGCAATAATCATCCATACAAAGCTTTCACGAGTTTCATTATCTTTGCATTCTTAAATTTTCAAAATCAATAAATCATGAGCGAAAAACAAGTATATATCATTTCAGCAGTTCGTACACCTATTGGAAGTTTCGGCGGTGCATTAAAAGATATTGCTGCTACTCAATTGGGT
>CAYXHX010000197.1:0-5423 GCA_964464835.1 uncultured Chitinophagaceae bacterium
ATTGTAGGTATTTACATTTATAGATGTAGGTGTTGCCACACCAATGGCATAAGATACTTGCACCAGCACTTCATCGCAAACACCTGCTGCTACTAAGTTTTTTGCAATATGCCTTGTAGCATACGCTGCACTACGGTCCACCTTGCTCGGGTCTTTTCCACTGAATGCCCCACCACCATGAGCGCCTTTACCGCCATACGTATCTACAATTATTTTCCTGCCTGTAACTCCAGTATCGCCATGCGGCCCGCCAATCACAAATTTGCCCGTGGGATTGATATGGTATTTAATATTTTTATTAAAAAGATTTTGATTTTTCTTATATTTTAGTTTCACCCTGGGAATTAAAATATTGATCATATCTTTTTTAATTTTTTCCTGCATCTTTTCTTCTGTATCAAAATCATCATGCTGCGTGGAAATAACAATGGCATCTATACGTACGGGTTTATTATTGTCATCATATTCAAGTGTAACCTGGCTTTTGGCATCCGGCCTCAAATATTTGATTTGTTTATTTTCCCTGCGCAATGCAGCTAATTCTCTTAAAATAGTATGTGAAAGATCCAATGCCAATGGCATATAATTTTCTGTTTCATTGGTTGCATAACCAAACATCATTCCCTGGTCGCCGGCGCCCTGTTCTTCTTTTTTCTTTTTATCCACACCCTGGTTAATATCAGAAGACTGTTCATGAATGGCCGACAAGATGCCGCAACTATTTGCCTCAAACATGTATTCACTGCGTGTATATCCTATCCGGCGAATTACGCCACGCGCAATTTCCTGCACATCGAGATACGCTTTGGATTTTACTTCACCGGCAAGTACAACCTGCCCGGTTGTTACAAGTGTTTCACAAGCAACTTTGCTGTCAGCATCAAAGGCAAGAAAGTTATCAATGAGCGCATCAGAAATTTGATCCGCAACTTTATCAGGATGTCCTTCAGAAACACTTTCTGAAGTAAATAAATAAGGCATACAATTTTTTTTAAAAAGAATTGCAAAGATAAATACTACAGCAATACAATTTATAATGTAGAATACACAATATGAAATTTCATCTTATGTACCGTATTATTTCCACCTCCAAGACGGACTCGCCCTATGCCGGGATAATTGACAGGTGTTGCCGCTATTGACCTGTACACCGCTTGTTGTTCGGAAATGCGAATGGCTTCATTATAGGGTGAATACAAAATCAATGTATATGCTGGATTATGATTGGTAACAATTCCCTGTACATATCTTGTAAGTGCAAAATTATATGTGGACATGGTTTTACCCGTTAATGGATCAATAGAATTTTTTGGAATGCCACCAAAATCAGGGTAGTTTAATAATATGCCTGCTGAAGTTGAAAATATCGCATCAGAAGTTGGGCTATACACATTTACAGGGTTTTCAAATCCCGGGATATTAAACCAAAAAGTAGAATCGCTTTTTGCCAATAAAAATAAATTGGGTGTATTATATAAAGTATCTGAATTGGTCACATTATCCACTACTTGTTCCATAATCAATTCTGCACGGTGTACAATCATATTTGGTAAACCACTCAGCCCGGGTATTTTAATGGTAGCATATGTTCCGGGGCCTGCCTGGATATACAGCAGGCTATCCTGGAGGTCAGAATTTGGAGGATAAAAACGCCCGATATCAGCAGGCAGGGAGCGGTCTCTTGATATAAAATTTGTGGAAGCGGCTGTAAAAGTTCCTGGCCTGAAATACCTGACGGAAGTATCTATTTTTCCACTTGTATCTGTATAGTGATAATACAATGCAAGCTTGCTATTGGTATCTAATAAATTCACACGGATAAGTGCATTACCTGTTTGTTCGGCTGCAACTTGCAACCCTTTAAATGCAACATTAAATAGTGAATCATTTTTGTATGCATTCGTGGTATCAAATGTATTGATAAATTTTTGCCCGAAAGTATTACTTAGTTTAATACGTATTTGATTTGTTGCTGCTTCATTATATGGATAAACACTATCTCGCAGCCTGCGGATGTCAACCGTTTTAGGCATATTATTTTCGGTCACTTCCTGTTCACGCGGCACAACAAATTCATTATTATAAGAGGAATCTTTGAAATCAAAATCATTTTTAATTTCATACACACGGAAGCCAAGTGTTTTTGTAGAGTCGCCGGTATAACTCTGATAACCAAGTACCAATACCATCGAATCGAAAACGAGTTTATCTTTGGGCACTTCAAATAAAACCGGGTAAATTGTGGGTTTAAATTGTGCATTGATATTGGCAGTAGTTTTACCGAAAATCGGGTCATTCATAAAACCCATTACATGATCTATCCCCAATGATACAGAGATGATGCTGTCACCCGCATTTTTAGTGATTACTTCAAGTGTAGTGTCTTTTGTATTTACGCCATCCGGCCCTGATGCCAGGCCGTTTCCGAGATCCGTTGTAACAATTTTTGTACACGCAGAAAGGCCACAAAAAAAACAAATAAAAAATAGGAAAAAGAGATTACGTATGCGAAAGGAATTCATGAAATTTTACTTCGGCGCAAGATCATGATACAAATCTAAATACTCTGTTAAATCACTTTCCTGGCCTTTAAAAGGGAGTGTTTTTTTACCTTTCATTTTAGAAAATTCTTCCAGTAATTTCTTGTCAATTTTTTCAGCGCCAAAAGTAATGGCGTCTGAAAAAAGTGCACCGGTGCGAAACATAGATACATTATTTCCTTCTCCTAAAACTTCAAGATTTGCTGCGGAAATATTGGTATGGATATTTGCCTTACGCACAAAATCTTTTCCCAGTTTTTCTTTATAGGTATTTTGATTAATTGTAAAAACGATTTTCCCTTGTGCAAAAACCGGTTCCCTGTTATATGCAGTTTTAATGTATAATGGAACAAGGCCTGCCATCCATCCGGTGCAATGAATGATATCCGGGGGCCATCCAAATTTTTTCACCGTTTCCAATGCGCCTTTACAGAAGAAAATAGTTCGTAAATCATTATCATCATACCATGTTTCATTTTCATCCCGAAAAACAAACTTTCGTTTGAAAAGATCCTCATTATCCAGGAAATAAACCTGCAAACGCGCATTGGGCAATGAAGCTACTTTAATTTGCAAGGGCATATCATCGTCATCCACAGATACATTGATCCCCGATAAGCGAACAACTTCATGCAGCCGATGACGGCGTTCATTGATATTTCCAAAACGGGGCATAATACATCTTACCTCCAGCCCATTCTCATGGCTTTTGATGGCAAGCTTATTGATGATTTCTGAAAATTCTGTAAGTTCAAGATAAGGAGACATCTCCGTAGCTATGTATAAAATTCTTTTCTTTGCAGCCATATATTAATTTCTTTTTCCTAAAACTTCAGGGCGGAATGAATGCAAAGTTACATAAATTGAAATTAAATTTATTTTAACCCAACTAATTGAATCGTTAAATAAGCAGAATGATCATATTTAAAACTATTTCAAGCCTTCAGAATCATTTGAAATTTTTATCCGGGCAACATGCAAAAATTGGCTTTGTCCCTACAATGGGTGCATTGCATGAAGGGCACCTTTCTTTATTGGAATTCAGTAAGAAAGAAAATGATGTGTCTGTTTGCAGCATCTTTATTAATCCTTCGCAATTTAATAATCAATCTGATTTAATCAAGTACCCGGTGACCACCGAACAAGATATCTTCCTGCTTGAAAAAAACTCTACAGATATTGTTTTTATGCCATCCCTCGAAGAAATGAATACTTTGAAGTTTCATTCAAAGGGCGATTTCAACCTCGATGGCATGGACAATATTTTGGAAGGCTTACACCGCCCCGGGCATTTCCAGGGTGTATGTGAAGTAGTAGAAAAATTATTAAAAATAGTACAGCCGACAACTTTGTATCTCGGTGAAAAAGATTTTCAGCAATGCATGGTGTTGAAAAAATTAGTCCGTTTACTCCAGTTAAATGTATGCGTAAAAACCTGCCCGATCTCAAGAGCAGCATCTGGCCTTGCATTGAGTAGCCGCAATTTACGATTGTCTGAAAAAGGTAAAGTACAAGCTGCCACAATTCATAAAATACTTAGCAATATCAAAGCACATTTAACCATTAACAATTGGCTGCAGTTAAAAGAATCTTCTATCACCGAGTTGCTAAGCAATGGATTTGAGCATGTTGATTATTTGGAAATGTGTGATATGGAATCACTTGAAATTTTGAATAATGCGCCTGAAAATAATGAGGTTATTATTTTAATTGCTGCGTTTATTGAAAATATCCGCCTGATAGATAATATAAAAACATCTGCAAATATTCTGACAAATTGACAAAAGCAAGCAAATTATAGTAGTTTTGCGTGCTAAATTTGAAAGATGGAAGTTTTGGATATAGATTTAAAACAGCATGATGAAAAAAGGCAGGGCGAAGCCTGGCAACCTGCTGCTGAAATTACCGCAGGGTCTAAAAAATTTTATATTGAGAGTTATGGTTGCCAGATGAATTTTAGTGACAGTGAAATTGTTGCTTCTATCTTGCAGGGCAATGGCTTTAGTGCAACTACCCAATTTGAAAATGCGGATCTTGTTTTATTGAATACATGTTCTATCCGTGAAAAAGCAGAACAAACAATTCGTAAGAGGCTTACAGAATTTAAAAAAGTAAAAGAAAGCAGGAAGGGCATGCTAATAGGTGTCCTTGGCTGTATGGCAGAAAGATTGAAAGCAAAATTGCTGGAAGAAGAAAAGCTCGTGGATATTGTTGCCGGGCCGGATGCTTACAGGAGTTTGCCTACGTTGATTGCTGAAGCAGGTACCGGCCAAAAATCAGTGAATGTATTATTAAGCCGTGAAGAAACCTATGCTGATATTTCTCCCGTTCGCCTGAATGGAAATGGTGTTACAGCTTTTATTTCTATCATGCGTGGCTGTAATAATATGTGTAGTTTTTGTGTGGTGCCTTTCACGCGTGGCCGGGAACGAAGCCGGCCGGTACAATCTATTTTAAGCGAAGCAGTTCATTTATTTCAAAATGGTTTTCGCGAAGTGACTTTGCTCGGGCAAAATGTAGATAGTTATTATTTTATAGATAGCAAAACGAATGAAATTACAACATTTGCACAGCTCCTCGAATTGGTTGCAGCTATCAATCCCTTACTGCGAGTACGTTTCAGCACGTCTCATCCAAAAGATATTACGCACGATGTGTTATTGGCCATGACTAAATATTCAAATATTTGCAGGTACATTCATCTACCGGTTCAGAGTGGCAACAACAGGATTTTACAATTGATGAATCGAACTTATACAAGAGAATGGTACAAAGCCAAAGTAGATGAGATTAAAGAAACGATTCCTGATTGTGGAATCAGTTCAGATATCATTGCAGGTTTTTGTAGTGAAACGGAAGATGAACACCAGGATACACTGGATA
>CAYXHX010000198.1:0-5382 GCA_964464835.1 uncultured Chitinophagaceae bacterium
TAATTTTTTAAAAATTATCGTGGAAATTTTACAGGTAAAGCAGTTTCTTTTTTATTTATTTTTACATTTCAAAAAAGATAAAAGAATGATACAAAGAATACAAACTTTATGGTTATTAATTGCAGCTGCGTGTGGGTTTTGTACGCTCAGTTTTCCGTTTTATTCCGGGAATCTTATTGAAAACAGCGCCAAAGTTTTTTCTGAACTTACGGGGAAAACAACTATTCCGCTGATCATTGTTACGGTAGCCGTTGCTGTTGCTTCGCTTGTTTGTGTTTTTTTATTTAAGGACCGGAAAATGCAATTGCGTATTACCATTGTTACTTTGATCGTTTCTATCGGGCTAATTTTCCTTTACTTTTCTGTAATAAAATCCAAGTTTGTGGATGGCAACCTTACCATTAGTTCCATGTTTACTTTTTTTATTCCATTTTTCCTGTTGCTTGCCGCAAGAGGAATTTATTTGGATCAGCGGCTTGTAAAAAGTGTGGACAGGTTGCGGTAATTTATTGTACAATCAATGACTTTGCCCTTGTATTATTTTTATCCCTGATTTTAATGAAATACATTCCATGAAGGAGTCTTTTATTTATTTTCAAAATTATATTCATTCCATTATTGAATGTCAATTCTTTTTCAAGAATAATTTTACCTGTTATATCCATTAAAATAAATTCGTAATTGCCCGATGGTAAATGTTGATTTTTAATGTGAATTTCGGATGAATTTGAAGGGAGTGGGTTTGGAAAAATTTCTATTTCCGTTTCATTTTTATCCATCCAAATTTCCTTTATTTCAGAATATATTATTGCTTCATTTAATTCTTCAATTTTCACCCTGTAATAATTTTTCCCTTCAACAGGAAAACTATCTGTAAAGAAATATGGATTTTCGTTAAAAACTTTTTTAGATGCAGGTATTTTTGAAATGGTTGTAAAATATTTTCCATCACTTGATCTTTCTATTTCATAGGCAAGAACATTTTTTTCATCTAACATTTTCCAGTAAATTTCAACTACTTTATTTTTTTTCAAAACATTGAATTCTTTAATCAATACGGGCAGAATAATTCCCTGTGCATTGACAATAGAAAATCTCGAAAAAGTATCAATGCCATTTTGATTCCCATCCAGGCCAAAACTTATGCCTCGTGTATATCTTGCATAAATTTCACTTAGGTCTGCAGCGCCTGCATGCTGCATCACATCAGCGCCATTGGAATTGTGTATAAACTGGTTCACATAGGTTTCCTGTATTAAATGGCAATCATCATAATCAAATCCAAATTCCACTTCATCTTGTGTTACCGGGAAGCCGGAAGTGTTTGAATGTTTCGTAAAATATAAACGCATATCGGCAGTTGAAGTTCCCGGGTTGGCTTCATTGATATACCAAATTCGGTTTACTCTCGGTAAAGGTGTATTTCCAATATCGCCTATTGAAACTGAAACAGTAAAAGGATTATTGCTTAAAGTGCTTCCGTTTTGTAAAAATATTTTATTGTAACTGATAAGATTGGGGCCTACAGGAAAATAAATTGAGAGATTATTATTTACATTCAATATTCGTACACCAATATTGCCAGGATAAGGCAAAGCGAAATTAAGCGGTGTCCCTTTTTCATCTGATTCATCTGTTACAGTACAGGTTGCAAAATAGCTGGATGCATTGCCAGCATTAGTAGCTCCGGAATTGTTCCAGGTTATCAAATGATTGCCGGTGATAATTTTTCCTGAAGTGAAAATAAATTCATTGGCATTTAAATCGCTTCCTAATTCAATGCGTGGAGTGGAGCTCCCTGTACGATTGATTGTAAAGCTATCTATGAATTCAAAACCCGTGGTGAATTTTAAGATTCCTGCTGTTCCATCATTTCCAGCAATCTCAATATTCACTGAATTTACAAAAGAGCTTCCTGCTGTGAATGTTCCAAGGCTGGAAGCATCAATCTTTCCATTCAAGATTAAATGCCCATTTGAAATATCTATACTGTTGCCAGAAGAAATATTTAATATTCCATCAATTAAAAAAGTACTGCTGGGGTTTGAAGCCGTACCAACCTGTACATTCGGATTAGTAACAGTTACAATTGAGCCATTAGTAATTTCCAGTTCATTAGCACTTAAAGGATTATTGCGAAGTTGAACATTGAGGTTTCCATCAATCACTGCATTCGAACCTGTAATTTTAAAAGTTCCGCAATCATTGCGATGAACTAAATTTCCATTTCCACCAAGGCCATCACGGAAAATTTTATCTCCACTACTTTTAAAAGTAAATGTAATACCGGTTGCTACTTCAAACTTTCCATTAAATGTGGTTGGGCTATTGGAGCCCCATGCACCTGAAGGAGGTGATGTAATCCTGAAAATAGGATGATCGTTTGAAGTTGCATTTGGAAAATAAATAAAATTTGTTGTCTGAAATTGCTGGCTAGTATTCCATTCCATAATAGCTCCTGTTTGGAAATACACATTGCTTTGCCTTGGAAAATTATCGCTTTCTCCATTTACATTGGCATCTGCGCGAGCAATACCGCCATTTTCAATTTGTACGGTAGGGCCATTCAAATAAACAGGTTGTGTCCCATGCAATTCATATACTCCACCACTTTGAATAAGAAAATCCGTTGCGGAAGTCCCATCATCAAAAAGAGATAAACTTCCATTATTATTGTGAATTAAGGTTCCATTATTTGCAATTACTAATAAAGCTGATGTTAGATTGTCGCTTGATAGAATAGTAATATCGTGTTTAATTACAATTCCCTGCGCACTGCTTGTGGGGATTGATGTTGCAGGAATTGTCCATGGCCCGCTACTACTCACGGATGAGGATTTCCAGGATGCTACATTATTCCAGTTGCCATCTGCGTTGGATTCAAAAAAATCTGTTGGGGCTGTAAAGCATTTTTGTACAGCGATGAAAGTTTCCTTTTGATTTTTTTTAATTGGCAAAAATGCAATTAATGAAATGCAAATTGCTATGAAAATACTTTTCATAAAAACCACTTTAGGATTAAATAAAAAATCCAAAAGGGGTTATTGCTGTACGTTTATAAATCTAAACAATTTTTCTGCATTTTAAATGCTTTTTTCCTGGATTTCTTTGAAGAATTTTTTTACAATAAAAAATATTTCATCACCGATTATCCACATTCAATATTATCAAATTGTTACGATGCGGGAAATTGCCATTTTTGATTTGTACCTTCGGGGTAACAACGAAAGCTTATGTACCCCCATATTCAACTTCGCCAACAAGAACTGAATGATTATATTGTATATGAATCATGTGCTCCTTCGGAAAAACTTCTGGAGTTTTCTTATACAGCATCCAATCATACAGGGAGATTAAGCACCTTAAATTCCAGTCGCGTTTTTGTAATTGATAAGGAAGGTTTGCGGCACAATAAAATGGTTATTAAAAATGAACATGGATTTATAATTGGCAGGTTAATTCCTTATGCAGGAAATGAATGGCAGGGAATGGTTGATATTGAAGGAAAACAATTCGGATATATTTTATCAAAAAATAACAGGGAAATTAAAATCTACAACATCGAGAATGGTGAATTAATACTTAATTGCTCACTCCCTTTTTCTGCTAATGGAAATGTTTTAATAGACGAAGACACTGCGGGCATATCTCTTGGGCTTTGCTGGTATAGTTATTTGCAATCTTAATTCATATTTTTATAATCTTGTTCGTAAACATACTCATCAGTTTTTAAACTGAGCACCCAAATAAAATTTTTTTTCTCAAAGAAATTTGGAAATTTAAAATCTTCATTTACATTTGCAGCTTATTTAAAAACAACAATGAAAAATTTTTCTATTATTCCATCCATGATTATTGCAAAGGTGATTATCACATCTGCAAGCGGGATGCTATAGACAAATTTTTAAAAAATATTTGAAAGCCTCCCGAGAAATCAGGAGGTTTTTTTATGATATAAAAGCAACACATGAACTTATATAACAACATCATTATTATCAGCATTATTATTATTCACTCCTCCGGGTGAGTTGGGCTGGTAGTATCCAAAATTGTATGCCTTTCTCACCCTGGGAAAGGCTTTTTTTATTTCACACAAAACCAATTAAAATAAAATCAAAAAAAATGTATTACAACTTAAACACCCTAATTTATCTGGATGGCAAATGGGTAAAAGCCAATGAAACTACTACCGACCTCTACAGCCAAACCCTGCATTATGGCTATGGCGCATTTGAAGGTATCCGATCCTACGATACCGAAAACGGAACACTGGTCTTTAAGGCCGAAGATCATTATGAACGTTTGAAAAAATCATGCGAACTCGTTAACATCCCTTTTAAATACAGTATTCAGGAGTTAGTAGAAACTACTTATGAGTTGCTGGAAAAAAATAATTTAAAAGATGCCTACATCCGCCCTATAGTGTATTGCGGCCCAAACATGAGTTTATCAAAACCAACCAGCGTTTTCCTTATGATTTGTGCATGGGAATGGGGCGCTTATCTGGGCGATAAATTATTGCAACTAAAAGTTTCATCCTATTGTCGCCCGCATCCAAAGTCCATCCACATCGAAGCCAAAGTTTGCGGCCATTACGTAAATTCTATCCTTGCCACCAATGAAGCTAAAGATCATGGATGTGATGAAGCATTGCTCTTAGACAGCGACGGATATTTAGCAGAAGGCCCGGGAGCAAATTTATTTTTTGAAAAAAATGGAAAATTATTTACTCCTCAATTGGGAAATATACTACCCGGAATAACTAGGGCTACTGTATTGGAATTGGCAGAAAAATTAGGACTGGAAGTGCAACAAGGCCTTTTTATAAAAGATGATCTATGGCAGGCCGACAGTGCTTTTTATTGCGGTACCGCTGCAGAAGTAATCGGAATTAAATCGGTAGATGATAAAATATTTCCAAAACAATGGAATCATACCCTGGGTCAAAAAATACAAAAAGCCTATTCCCAATTTGTAAGAGAACCACAATCAGAATTACAATTAAATAATTAAATGGAAACATTAAATAAATACAGTAAAACCATTACGCAAGATGAAACCCAGCCTGCCGCACAGGCTATGTTGTATGGAATAGGCCTCTCCGATGCGGATTTGCAAAAGGCGCAAGTAGGCATCGTAAGCATGGGATACGAAGGCAACCCCTGCAACATGCACTTAAATGATTTAGCCAGGGAAATAAAAGTAGGGGTGCAAAATGAAAATTTGGTAGGCTTAATTTTTAATACCATTGGCGTGAGCGATGGCATTTCCAATGGCACCGATGGCATGCGTTTTTCATTAGTTTCAAGAGATGTGATTGCCGATTCGATAGAGACGGTGGTGAGCGCACAATGGTATGATGCCGTGGTGGCTGTGGTGGGT
>CAYXHX010000199.1:0-1684 GCA_964464835.1 uncultured Chitinophagaceae bacterium
CAATAATAATTCCCAATCCAACCTGCCCGATAATTTTCATAGTCCCGGCAAGGCCGTCTTTATTTTGTTTTTTATACTGCCCTCCTTTTGCCAATACCAATTTCTTTGCCTTAATCTTTAAAGAATCATCTAAAAAGCCAATGACACCAAGCCAAACTGTACATAACAGCATCAGGCGTATATATACTTTTTCAAGATCTGCAAATAGAATTGTAGGAATAAGAATGGCGAGTAAAATAATAATCCCACCCATTGTAGGTGTTCCTTTTTTTTCCTTTTCGCCTTCGAGGCCCAATTCCCTTACATCTTCACCAATTTGTTTCCGCTTTAAATAATTGATAATTTTTTTGCCAAAAACAGTTGCAATAATTAAAGATAACAGTATCGCCATTGCTACCCTGAATGTGGTAAACTGGAACAGCCCTGCGCCCGCAAGGTTGAAATTTTGTTTAAGCCAATCAAATAAGTAGTATAGCATATAATTTATATCTTTTTCAATAAATATTTATACATCCATCAATTCAAACATTTCATTTAATATTTCTTTATCATTAAAATGAATTCTTTTACCCTTTATTTCCTGGTACGTTTCATGCCCCTTTCCCGCTATTAAAATGATATCTGCCGGCTGTGCAAATTGTACCGCTGTTTTAATCGCTTCTTTCCGGTCGGGGATGGTAATTGTTTTTCTTTTCGCCGCAGTGTTAAGCCCTGCCTGCATTTCAGCAAGGATCTCCAAAGGATCTTCATCCCGCGGATTGTCGCTTGTCAAAATCACTTTGGCACTGTAATCATTGGCAAGCTTTGCCATTTCAGGCCGCTTAGTTGTATCGCGGTTGCCACCACACCCTACGACTGTAATGATGTTTCCTTTTCCTTCATTGATTTTATGTATGGCTTCCAAAATATTTTTCAATGCATCCGGCGTATGTGCATAATCTACTATCCCAAGAATTTTGGATTTACTCAGCAGGTAGTCAAACCGTCCAGTGGCGCCTTTTAATTTACTTAAATGACGCAAAACTTTTCCGGGATCCTCACCCAGGCAAACTGCTGCACCATAGATGGCAAGCAGGTTGTAGGCATTGAATATACCCATCAGCATAAAATTTACTTCATACTGATTCACCATCATTTGAAGGCCTGCAAAATTATTTTCCAAAATTTTTCCTTTGAAATCCGCCAACGTTTTTAAACTATATGTATATTTTTTTGCTTTTGTGTGTTGCAGCATTTCCATGCCGTGCTTATCATCTTTATTGGTGAGTGCGAAAGCAGATGCAGGCAATGCATCAAAGAAACTTTTCTTCACTCTTATATATTCATTGAATGTTTTATGATAGTCAAGATGGTCGTGCGTGATATTGGAAAATATGGCGCCCGTAAAATGTACACCTGCAACCCGGTGCTGGTGAATTGCATGACTGCTGCATTCCATGAAAACATGCGTACAACCTGCATCCTGCATTTTCATCAATAATGCATTCAGGTGCAAGGCATCCGGAGTAGTATGCGTAGCCGCGACGATTGAAGTGATAATTTTATTTTCAATTGTACTAATCAGCCCGCAACGATAACCGAGATTCGTAAATAATTGAAACAACATGGTGGCGATAGTTGTTTTTCCATTCGTACCGGTTACGCCTACCAATTTCATTTTTGCAGAAGGGTTTCCAAAAAAAGT
>CAYXHX010000199.1:1694-5345 GCA_964464835.1 uncultured Chitinophagaceae bacterium
AGTAGAGGCCATTTGTGCAAAAGCAATACTTGTATTTTGAACCAGGATATAAGTAACTCCGTCAACAAAATTTTCTACTGAATCACTATAAATAATTGCTGTTGCACCTTTTTCAATGGCTTTAGAAATAAAGGCATGGCCATTTGCATGTGTTCCGGCAATAGCAATGAAAGCCGCGCCGGGATAGACTTCCCGGGAGTCTGCCGTTATCATCAGCACATTCAGATTTGTATCTCCTTTGACAGATTGAAGTGGCACTTTATATAATAAATCCTTTAGCGTCATATTTATTTTAATTCAATAGAATTTGAACTACTTGTCCTTTAGAAACTGTATTTCCCTTATTGACCGATTGTGCAAACACTTTTCCCCGCCCTTTTATATCTACTTTTAACCCGGCATTTTCACATAAAAAAATGGCGTCTTTTAAGCCCAGGCCTTTTAAATCCGGCATGGTAGAATTCGATTCTTTGTTGGCAAACAATACCGGGCCGTTCAATGATTTTTGCAATACACTCCAGGAACCAAAAGATTTAGTTGAATCTTTATAAGGAATGCCAATGTGTTTCATCAATAATTTAAAGTCTCCTGTTTGCCCGGCATACCTGTAAAAATTACTGTCATTGATATTGGAAAAGGTATATTTATTTCCCTGCCTTACTTCTAAAGTATATAGCCTGTCAGAAATTTCTTTAAATACAGGTGCGGCCAACTGGCCGCCATAATGCAGTGCTGCATAAGGCTTGGTTTTTATCACTACAATGCAGGAATACAAAGGGTTTTCGTACGGGAAATATCCAACAAAAGATGCCTGGTACACACCATCATTATACCCATATTTTCCATCAGCTACATGTGCTGTGCCGGTTTTTCCTGCTACTGCATAAGCCGTATTTTTAAACACACTTTTTGCAGTGCCTTCAATAGTCACATCATGCATGGACTCTTGCGCAGCTTTAATTACTTCAGTTGTTGCAATATTTTCTGCAATGGTAAAAGGAGAAAATTCTTTCACCGGCAACCCATCATTGGTGATTGCATTTACAAGGTAGGGCCGCATCATTTTTCCATTGTTCGCAACGGCATTGTATAAGGTAAGCGTTTGCAAAGGGCTTACCAGGATGGCATAACCAAAACTCATTGTAACCATTGCATGCAAGCCTTCATTTGATTTAGACATTTTTGGCAAACGTGGTTTTTCTTCTCCCGGCAAATCAATACCTGTAATAGTATCGAGATGATATTTATGTAAATAGTCAAGAAATTTTTTGGGCTGTGTGGCAAAAGTGTTATAGGCAATTTTACTCATTCCCACATTGGAACTATGCGCAAAACATTCTTCTACAGTGAGGATGGGTTTTGGCGCACGTTCTGCATCATTTACCATGCGTACCCCAACATAGGCGCTTCCGGTAGAACCCACGACCACCGGGTCTTTCAGCGTTGTTTTCCCTTCACTCAACACAGCCAATAAAGTAGCCAATTTTATAGTTGATCCAGGCTCAGTGGTGCGCATGGCATAATTATAATCTTCCCAATAAGACCCATCCGGGCGCCGGCCTAAATTTGCCAGTGCTTTTATAGCGCCCGTTTTTACATCCATTACTATTGCACAGCCATTTACGGATTCACTGGATTCCATCATTTTCAGCAATGCATTTTCTGCAATTTCCTGAATATGGGTATCAATAGTGGTAGTAATATCTTTCCCATTTTCCGGTTCTATTTGAAAATCTTCATCTACGGGAATAGCTACGCCACCTGCAATGTAGCGCACAAGCCGCTTGCCTTGTGTACCTTGCAAAACGCTATCATACATTTTTTCAAGGCCAATCTTTTGTGCATTTTGACGTTCAAGGCCGATGGTCCTGAATGCGAGCATTTGATAAGGATTGAGGCGAATATTTTTTGTTTCGGCAATGAAGCCACTTTTATTCCTTCCAAGTCGAACGAGTGGTAATTTTCTTAAAATTTTATAATCTTCAAAACTTACTTTTTGCTGCAGCAAAAAATATCTTTTTTTGGATTTATACCCTTGTTGTAAAATGCGTTTATATTCTTCCTGGCTTTTGTCCTGGAATAAAGCAGCAAGGCCATAGCTCAATGAATCCAGGTTTTCTTTAAAACGTTTTCCATCATTTTCACGCAAACCTTCTGCGCCAAAGTCAACATATATATTGAATTGCGGAACACTTGTACTAAGCATTTGCCCGTCAGCGCTATATATTGTACCACGGTCTGCTTCTATGGATTGGATTTTTTCATGGAGGCTGTCACTCATGCTTCTCCAATGGCTGCCTTCCACTTGTTGAATGGTAAAGGCTTTGGAAAAAATAGCAACACCTACTACAATCATTATGATAAATGATACATAGACGCGCCATAATATGTCTTTCTTTACTTCCAATTTTTTCCTTTTAAAAAATGAAAAAGGTTAGCAACCTTTTGGTGGATTTTCATAAGATGTATATATCCCGGTTTTTCTTTACCTGTTTTTATCTCCGCCTTTTACTTCTACTTTAATATGCATTGGCGGTTCATCAGAAATTTTCAAACCCAATGGTAGCGCTGATTGTACCAATTGATCTTCCCGGCTCTGAAATATTTCCCGGCTCTTCAAACTTTTATATTCATACTGCAATTCTTTCAAATCAGATGCGGTATTATTTATATCCCTGATCGTATTATCTGCAGCATGCCCATTCGCGATATATAAAACCGCGAGCAAAGTGAGAAATAAAAAGAAAGGCAAATTCTTTAGTATCCATCCATAACTGATTAAATTTTTCAGCGGATTTTGCTTTCTTTTTTCTTTTGTTGAATTCTCTATTTTCTTGCTTTGAACAGCCATGTCTTTCCATTTATTTTTTTTCTGCAACCCGTAGTTTTGCACTGCGGCTGCGTGAATTCATATTGATTTCTTCCTTTGATGCCATCACCGGTTTTTTTGTAATCAATTTAAAAATCGGTTCTTTTATTTCGCGCCCAAAAGGGTTTTCATTTTCTGTGTCCATTCCTGCATTTTTAAAAAAATTCTTTACCAGCCTGTCTTCCATTGAATGAAAACTGATGATTGCACACCTTGCATTTTTTTTCATGATAGCCGGAAGTTGTTCCAGCATTTCTTCCAAAGCAATGAGTTCTTCATTCACTTCAATGCGTAATGCCTGGAATACCTGAGCGAGGTATTTATTTGGGTTACCCATCATTACCGGTTGCAGCATTACTTTGAAAGCATCTATCGTTTTTAACTGCATCGTTTTCCTTGTTTTAACAATATGCCCGGCAAGTGTTTTTGCATTGGAAACTTCTCCATATTTTTCAAACATTTTATGCATGCTCCTTTCATCATATTCCATGAGGATGTGTGCCGCAGTTTTATGTTGAGAAGTATTCATGCGCATATCCAATGGCCCGTTAAACCTTGTGGAAAAACCCCTTTCACCTGTATCAAATTGAAAACTGCTCACACCCAGGTCTGCGAGAATGCCATCCACCGGCAAAACATCATGCAATCGAAGGAAACGCTGAATGTGCCTGAAATTTTCCGGGATAAAAATGAAACGCTCATCCTGTAATAAATTTTTTTGCGCATCCTTGTCCTGGTCGAAGGCAATTAATTTCCCTTTCTTCCCCAATGCAGATAAAATG
>CAYXHX010000200.1:0-1849 GCA_964464835.1 uncultured Chitinophagaceae bacterium
ATGAACAAATGAATATGGTAATGACCAATGATGGAAAAAATTCTTACTTCGAACAAGCCGGCGCAACGAATGTTTTAAAGGTGTTTAATATCAATGTAAGCAGCTGTTTTGCCTAAGTTAACTGATAGTTAGTGAAATTTTACGCCCAAGGCCATACTCTAAGAGCTTGTACAATGTTGAAAGTTGGATATCGCTGTGTCCATTTTCGATTCTTGAAATAAAACTTTTCTTAGTTCCGGTTCTTTCAGCTAATTGTTCTTGGGTCATTGAAGCAAGCCGCCTTTCTTCTTTGATAATCTCTCCAATTGCAAATGCTTTTGCTTTAATTTCAAATTCTGTGCGCTTAGCCGTTCCAATCTTTCCATATTGTTTGTTAAGATGCTCGTCAAATGTGGTTATGTTTTTATTTTTTGTTTTTGGTGTTGCCATCTTTTTTTTGTTTTTGTTTTTCGTCAAAATATTCAGTCTTTATTTTCAAAGCTCGTTCTATTTCTCCTTTTGATGTTTTTTGAGATTTCTTTTGAAATCCGTTAAACAAGACAATTACTTGTCCTTCATCAAAACAACAGAATATTCTGAAAATGTTGTTCTGAAATTCTACTCGTATTTCATAAAGCCCATCTGTACCTTCCAAATGTTGAAAGAATTTCATTGGTACCCTTTCCGCAACTGTTACCACAAATAAGACATGGTCTATCTTCTCTTTAACCTTTGTAGCCAATTGGTTAAAAAAATCAAAGAAATATTTCTTATAGTAAATAATCTGTCGTACTCGTTCCATTTTGGCTTTCAAGCGAAGTTAACGAATAATGGAACAAGGTGAGTCTTAAAAGGAAAGTTTTTATAGAAAACTGACGCTAACTGGCGCAAGTAGCAGAGAAGGCAATGCGAGAGATGTGCTTGTGCTTTTGTAAACGTTTTGTAAATTATTTTTTTCATATTGGCTGATGGCTCACCAGCCGAAATATAATACCTCATTTAAAAATTTGAAATGTGCCCTTGTAAAACAATTAAAAAAATATGTCTGCTAAAACTATTTTTGCTCTCCTTTGGTTTAGAGCTTTTCTGGTTTCAGCAATTTCATCTAATAGTTTTTGCTATATGTGGGAGTAGATAATAGTATTGAAACCAAATCTGAATCATGTTTTGAAGCAGTTTCTTTTTCTTCCACCTCTTTCTATAGTTTTGTACATTGCCTGGTAGGAGATTGTTTCACAATTTCAACTTATTGATAAAATTCCATATCTACTTGTGATTGCATATTTTCAAGTCTGCAAATTTAAATCAATATAAAAGCAATTCGGATTGGAAAGATACAATTTAGGAGAAAAAGTTAAATCAAAAACTCAATTTCATCCTCTGTATGTATCTCCTAACAATTCTTATAAGGAAATTGGGAAACCTCAAATATTTTTCTTCCAGAAATTTCTGCAGTAAATGAAAGCTCAATATTATATAAAATAAAAAAAAAATATCTGTAGGTTAATTTCAATAATGTATTCTAAATAAAATTAAAGCCTGTACAATTGTATACAGGCTTTAATTTTGAAACTCAAAAAGTGGAGCTGAGGGGATTCGAACCCCTGTCCAAACAAGGCCGCCATAAGTTTTCTACATGCTTATTCCATTATTATTTTTCGATGCGAAACCGGGAATGAACAAACCAATCCCGCACTTAGCCGGATCATCGTAAGCAGGGTTCACGGCATTGCCCTGCAGCATCCCGGATTTGGTTTTGAGTCGGCGGCGGAGCGTGGTACCAGGAAAACCTGCTCAACGCGGCCCAAATGGTTACTTAATCACTGATTAAGCAGCCATGGCTAACTGTGTGTTGCCATTTAAGTGTTGG
>CAYXHX010000200.1:1859-5342 GCA_964464835.1 uncultured Chitinophagaceae bacterium
AAGGGCTCCTTGCGGAGAAGTGCTAATTACGCAACGCACTGCATGCTTATTCTTACCACAACCGATGCTGTCAAAACCATACAGCCCCAGTATTTTTCCAAAGATAAAAAGTATTCTTTCTTTATTGAAATAAAGAAAAGGAATTTATCATTATTTAAACAGCCTCCAGAAATCAAGGCCGAGCGCATATGCCATAATGCCAAGCAACAATACCATACCAAACATTTGTGCATACTCCATAAATTTATCACTGGGTTTTCTCCCGGTGATCATTTCATATATGCAAAACAATGCATGCCCGCCATCGAGCGCAGGTATAGGCAGGATATTCATAAATGCAAGAATGATTGAAAATATAGCTGTGAGTGTCCAGAAACGTTCCCAATCCCATACGCCGGGGAAAGTATTGCCAATACTAATGACACTTCCCAAAGAATCATTTGCACTTACCTTCCCGGTAAAAATTTGTTTCAGCCCGGTAACATATCTTCCCAGGGTTTCAAAACAACGATCGAAACCTGCCGGTATCGCTTCAAAAAAGCCATAGTGTTTTGTAACAGTACCAAATATGGCGCTTGCACTTCTTGCAAAAAACCCGGCCTTGGCATCTTTATCAATATTTGCAACTACCTGAACTGTATCATTTCCACGCAATACAGTAATGTTTGCTTCTTTCGATTTATACTGTTGAATGATTTTTGTATATTCATTATAAAATTGCAACGGTTGATTTCCAATGCCAATAATTCGGTCATCTTTTTGCAACCTGCCTTTTGTAAAACTGGCTGAAGCTGCTACAGAATCAACGATTACAGGAAAACGTACTTCAGCAAAACCATTCAATTTATTTTTACTCAGGAGATTAATAAAACCATCCGGGATAGGTATATTTAATGATTGCCCGTTGCGCATCACCTGGATATTCTTAGCATCCATCAGCATGATTTGTGCGGGAATGGTTCCAAAATTATCAAGCGGTTTTCCATTAATGCCTACAATATTATCTCCATCCTGTACGCCCAGTTTAATGGCCAGTGAATCTGCGTGCAATCCATAAGTAAGATTTTTTACAGGCAGGTATTCATCTCCCCATTTAACGGTGATCATAATAAAAAGCACGATTGCCAATAATAAATTGACGACAACGCCTGCAATCATTACGATCAGCCTTTGCCATGCAGGTTTACTGCGAAATTCCCATGGCTCGGGCGGCAATTTCATTTGCTCTTTGTCCATACTTTCATCAATCATGCCGCTGATTTTTACAAAGCCGCCAAAGGGAACCCAGCCGATACCATATTCCGTATCACCAATTTTCTTTTTCCAGATACTAAACCAGGGATTGAAAAATAAATAAAATTTTTCTACGCGGCAACCAAACCATTTGGCAGTAAAAAAATGGCCCAGCTCATGCAGGGTTACGAGTATTGAAAAGGAAAGAATAAATTGTAAAGTTTTGATGCCAACACTACTCCATTCAATGACTAAAAGCATATTTGTTTTTTTATAAATATATACCCGGTATTAAAACCTTTTTTTCAATTTAAAATAGGGTTTGCCTGGTATTGTAGCATTTTTATTTGCGCAATGTTACGATTGTTGTTGAAAATTAATTGCTAAACCTATATAGTAATTTATAATTCAATTAATGAAGCTGCAAAATTCCTTGCTTCTGCATCGCTATCGAGATATTCCTGTAGTGTGGGTTTTTCAATGTGTGGGATTTTTTGCATAGTTCTTTCCACCATTTCAGAAATATCGAGGAAGCCAATCCTGTTTCGCAAAAATGCATACACGGCAATTTCATTGGATGCATTCAGCAGGCAGGGCATATTTCCGCCTTTATGCAAAGCTTCAATAGCGAGGGATAAATTCCGGAATGTTTTCAAATCAGGCTCCTCGAAAGTTAAAGTAGATGGTTTTTTAAAATCATACCTTGGAAAATCACTTGCAATTCTTTGGGGGAATGCAAGTGCATATTGTATGGGCAGTTTCATATCCGGCAAACCCATCTGCGCTTTAATGCTGCCATCTTCAAACTGTACCATGCTGTGAATAATACTCTGCGGGTGCACCACCACCTTTATTTTATTGGCAGGAAGATTGAATAACCATTTTGCTTCGATCATCTCAAGCCCTTTATTCATCAATGTGGCAGAGTCAATCGAAATTTTTGCGCCCATACTCCAATTGGGATGTTGTAAAGCATGATCGCGTTTTACATTTACCAGGAAATTGGGTTTTTTTCCTAAAAAAGGGCCACCGCTTGCCGTTAAGATAATTTGTTCTATTTTATTTCTTCCTTCACCTACAAGGCATTGAAAAATGGCAGAATGTTCACTATCCACCGGGATGATGGGTACTCTTTTTTCAATTGCCTTTTGCATGATGATGTCCCCGGCAACTACTAAAGTTTCTTTATTGGCTAAGGCTACAGGCTTTCCATTTTCAATAGCTTGTAGTGTAGGGATTAAGCCGGCATAGCCTACAATGCCTGCCAGCATTAAGTCATAGCAATTCATAGCGGCCGTTTCTTCAAGCGCTTTTTCACCGGCAAAAACTTTTATACCTGTTTGGGATAATGCTTCTTTGACTTTCAAATATTTACTTTCATCTCCAATTACTACCACATTGGGATTAAACTGGAGCGCCTGTTGAATGAGCAATGTTTCATTGGTATGTGCAGTCAATATTTCAGCAGAAAATTTATCCGTATTGGCTGCAATCACTTCCAATGCCTGTGTGCCTATGGAACCTGTAGAGCCAAAGATTGCTATTCGTTTCAATTCAGTCATTCAATATTTTTTACATCACAAATTTTTAATACCCTTTGAGGCAGGAAAGGTAAAGATAATAGAGTCGTGGTTTTTATTTTAAAAAAAATAAAAGCGCTCAGGAATTTTTTAAGATAAAATAAAAGGTTCAAGTGCATCTGCCAATGCACGGTCATTGCTTAGCCTTGGTAATTTATTTTGGCCACCCAATTTATTGATGGAACGCATATATTCTATAAAGCCGTTTTTATGTATCGGCCTTATATGCAGGCAATCCAAAATGTTCCCGGATATTAGGTCATCATAGTACACATTTTTTTTACGCAGGTTTTGATCGAGGATAGTTGCGAAGGAGTCTAAATCTTCGGGTATTTTCTCAAACTCTATGAACCATTCATGATAACTTTTGCCATCCGTGTTTTGCACTTTAGGGGCAACAGTAAATTCCACCACTTTTACATTTTTTTCTTCAGCAGCTTTCATAAGCGCTTCATCCACTTCTTCTGAAATAACATGTTCGCCAAATGCAGAAATAAAATGCCGAACACGGCCTGTAACCTGTATGCGGTAAGGGTTTGTGCTTACAAATTTGATGGTATCACCCAAATTGTACCCCCATAAGCCTGCATTACTATTAATAATTAATACATAGTTTTTGCCAATTTCCACATCCTTCAACGAAATGCGGGTAGGGTTTTCGTTCATGAAC
>CAYXHX010000201.1:0-3517 GCA_964464835.1 uncultured Chitinophagaceae bacterium
CATTGCCATTGCTGTTTTCAGGCATTTTATCTACAATGCCTTTGCCATTGTCCTGAATTTTTATTTGCAGAAAATCATTTGTTTCAATATTAATTTTTACAATACTTGCGCCGGAATGTTTAACAATATTATTCAAGGTTTCTTTTACCAAAAGAAAAATGTTGCGGCGTGTGGCTCCACTCATTGCAAGATTTGGAGTTTCACCTTGTTGATGATACTTGTAATCAATATTAAATTCCTGAAGATATTTAACGGAATATTTTTGAATAAATGAAAGCAGGTTTTGCAGCGTATCATTATTTACATTGAGCGCCCATACTATTTCATTCATTTTCTGTACAAGTTCAATAGATGATGCGGAAATTCTTGAAAGGCGTTGTTGAGGATTTATATTAGAGAGATTCATTTCACTTAATAATTTAATGGCGGATATTTCACCACCCATATCATCATGCAATTCAGCAGATATCCGCATACGTTCCCGGGAAATAGCCTGTTGCTTATCTATAATAATTTGCTGTTTCCTGAGTTTGTTTTTTATATGTGCATTCATAAAAAAATAAACCAGGAATCCCGTTCCCATGAACAGTAGAATATAAAACCACCAACTGCCGTACCAGGGATGAAGAATTGTAAAAGAGATGATTGCAGGTGTTTCATTCCATATACCATTATGCCCTGCGGCTTTTACTTTAAATGTATAATTGCCCGGCGGCAATAATGGATAATGTATGGTATTGCTGCCTTGCAACAATACCCAATTTTTATCAACACCTTCCAGCATATATTTATATTTATTTCCCGCAGGATATATAAAATCGCTTTGTGCAAAAGAAATGGAAATATTATTTTGCTGATAGCCAAGTGAAATATTTTGCATCGGAAAAACTGTCATTCCATGCACCTGGAAATCACTGATAAAAACAGAAGTTATATAATTTCTTTTGGCAAGATTTTCAGGATTAAAATAATCTATGCCATTTACACCGCCCATAAGGATTGTGCCATCATCAAGCATACAAGCCGAATTGCGGTTATACTCATTATTCACTAAGCCATCAGCCTGGAAATAATTTGTAAAGGTTTTTGTGGCTAAATCAAAGCAGGATAAGCCATTGGAAGTGCCCAACCATAGCCGGTTATTCAAATCTTTTACGAGGCAATAAATACTGTTATTACACAGGCCATCTTCTTCCGTAAAATGAGTGAATATTTTTTTACTCCTGTCAAAATAATTAAGCCCGCCTCCTTTTGTTGCAATCCACATATTGCCATTTGTTTCTTGTAAAAAACCTGTAACAACATTTGAATTGATGGCATTCGAAGATAAAATGGTAGTTGTAAATTTTGTGATTTTCCCGGTGTGAACATCAAAGCAAATAAGCCCGTCACCATCAGTAGCTAACCAAATTTCATTGCCCAACATTTTGCAAGCGTAAAAAGGGAAACCGGAATAAATAGGTTGCTTTTCATTTTTAAAAAGGGAAAAAGTAGTATAGTTTACAAACCATATTTTTTTGCTGCTGTCAATAAAGAAATTTGTACTTGATATTTTCATATTTTTCCCCAGTTTTAGAGAGATCAATATAGTTTGAAACAAGCTGTCATCCAGTTGCTGTGGATTTGCCACCAATATTTCCTTTACCCATTTGTTATAAACATATTTTTTTATAGGGAAGTGCTGAATAGACTGATGAAAAATATCCAGCCTGGAAAAAATATCATCCCTGAAATAATGTATTCTTACTTGCCCATCGCTTTCAGGGTAAAGGCCAAGAACAAAATTATTTATCAATGCCATTCCGCTTTTTGCATCTGCTGTTATGTGGCCAAAATTTGATTGTAATGGATTTATTTTTAGCAATCCATTTGAAGTGCCTGCCCATATTAACCCCATTTTATCTTCGAAGACACAAAGGGCTGCAGCAGCTTTATAAAATCCCTGGCCGTAGAGGTTTGAGTAATTTTTCATTTTGCCGGTAAGTATCTCATACTGTAATAAACCTGCACCAGTTGTAAACCAAATATTGCCATAGGCATCCCGGGTAATAGTTTTTATAAAACCGGTTTGCATTTGATTCCCGGTGAAAGCATATTTTATTTTCCCGGAATTCATATCGGTTTTCAGAATACCCAAACCTCTTAAAGCAAGCCAGCATTCATTATTCCCGGTAACAAAGAAACTACTGACCCAGTATGTGGCATTTTGCGTACCGATATTAAATTCTTTAAAAAATAAGAATGATTTTGATAAGGTATCTAACCGCCAAATGACCATCTTACCATTCATATTGATCGCAGAAAATATATTACCATTGATATCTTTTGATAATTCAGTTGAACCATTTAAAAAGTTTCCTTTCAAATTCATTTTACTATTCCGGCGATCTTTGTAATCCAGTGAAAACTGCTTACCCGTTGCGGTTTCGATAAGCAATGTAGGTATACCATCTCCGTGCTTTACGATAATATAATTTCCAAATGCAATTACCTGGTTTACATCTGTAAAAGTTATCCATTTCAATATCAAGGAAAAGTTATTCTGCGCCGGGTTATACCTGCATAAGCCGGCGTTTGTAGCGAGCCAGATATTTCCCTGCCTATCTTCACAGATATCATTAATCGTGTTATCCGGTAGAGAGTTATTGTTAGATGCGTCATGTATAAATTTTTTAAAATTATACCCATCATACCTGTTCAACCCATCGTGTGTACCTATCCATAAAAAACCTTTACTGTCCTGGGTGATAGCATAAATAAAGTTTTCAGACAATCCGTTGGCAGTAGTAAATTTTTCAAACGCAGGGGATTGTTGTGTGAAAATGTTATTCGTTGTTGATTTTTTTAATCCTTGGTTTTCGATAGTATTATTTAAAAAAACACCCGCTTTTCCATTATTTTTTTGGGCAGAAATATAGCAGCAGGTAAAAGCAAAGTATATTGTTAATAGGGCAGTTCGCATATAGAAGGCTTTTAAATACGCGATTGATGTTTAAAAATAAGCCAATATTCAAAGCCTTCAAAATTTATGTAGAAATTTAAATGAATTCAGGTGTTTAATAAAAACCTAAAATGTTGAAATTCATTCGTGTGCCGGCGCTGCCAATTCAAATTTTTCATCTTTGGTATCATCCAATGTTTTTGATAATAGAATGAAATTCTCCTTTGTTGGTAGTAGATTTATATATTTATCAATGATGTTTCTATATTTATATACAATAAATGTATTTGAAACTTCAGGATTAATTTTATTTAAAAAGGTTTCCGTTTTTTCATCAGTAAAAGAAGGTACAAATGTGAGCGCCACATTTCGAATATTCAATTCAGTTCCTAATTTTTCCAATTCTACAGCCCTTTTGTCTTTACTATATTTTTTTTCATTTCCGTATACAAAATATACTTTAAGGAATTTTTTTCTTTGTACGCTTTCTTTTTCTAAAAATTCCAACCAGGATTTTATTTCCTGCCAATCTGGATGGTTTCCAACATAATAAATGATACCATGATACCGGCCATA
>CAYXHX010000201.1:3544-5340 GCA_964464835.1 uncultured Chitinophagaceae bacterium
GACAGGCCTGTGAACCTTTATCAGGCCCGAAAGCATGATAAGGGCTGAATGAAGGTTGGTCTTCGCCAATATGTAAGCCGGAAATATTATTTGCAATTGTTTTCTTTGGATAATTTGGAATATTTAAGCCAAGAATAATATTATGTTCGGCTATTTGCAAACTGTCTTTCAGTAAAATTCTTAATGTACCACTACCGCATCGTGGCGCAGTTTCAGGATATTTTTTCCGATATGGTATTAATAATTTGTCATCATCAAATACAAGGTCATCTATCCAATATTCATTTTTGATATCCGGCTCTTTAATGATCAAATGAATATGTGCCGGTAAATTTTCATTTGGATAAGGTGCGGGCCGTATTGTATAAATACTGTATTTTCCATTTTTATCAGTTTTTACCCAACCACGAATATGGCCATGCCGCGTATTATTTTCGTGGCTGCCATCACCCGGTGAATAATAGCCATTGTTATCCGTTTGATGATAATAGACAATGACATTTGGTGCAGGCGTTTTTCCATCTAATTGAAACGCAGTTCCCGTAATTATTAATTTTTGCCCTTTCTCATACCACCCGGCACTTGTATCAATTGCATTAATTTTTTTTGGCATTCCAACATACATCAATTCACAATAGCCTTCTTCACAGTCTCCTCCTACACGGCTTGTATTTATACCTTGTTCTTGCTGCGAGTGGCTTTTACAACCAATGAATAGTTGAGCCAATACAAATATTGCATACGTGAATATTTTTCTCATTTTATTTTTTCTCAAATTTCTACCTGCTATTCATTGAATAAAAATAAAATGTGTTGAAACGAGTTTAATTTGTTGTATCCTGAGTGTTTTTAAATTTCTGTTTGAAAGCTGCGGCAAAGTTTCGGCTCAAACGTAAAGAAATGCCATTTTGTAAAATTATATCGTAGTCGCCATTTGAGCGGGAAGAATATGTTTGAACTTCTTTAATTTGTACGATATGAGATTTATGAATTCTTACAAATAATTGCTGATCCAATTTTTCTGAAATTGATTTTAAAGTTTCCTTGTATAAAAAGCGTTTATTGCTTGTATGAATATTGATGTAAGGCGGGTTTGCAGAAAAATATAAAATCTCATTTGCCGCAATTCTCATTTTTTTACTTCCATCAGCCACTAAAAAACCTGTAACCGTTTCAGGTAGATTTTCCATATTCCCAGGAACTGGCATTACTGTTTTATTTTGTGCTTGATTATTTAAAAAAATAAAAAGCGAAATGGGCAAAGCATATACAATGATTAAGATAAAAGAATACGTAGTAAGTTCATAAGTTAAGGTTTGCACATATGCAAATGTGTGTTCATAAAATAAATTTGAAATAACCCAAATCAATAAAGGGTAAACAAAAAAATGTATCAAAGCAGGAAATACAACAAGCAAAATTTTTTTTACAGATGAATTGAAATGTTTTAACCGGGTAAACTGCAGGTACAGCAATGGCATAAAAAGCCACCAAAAGGAACTGAATAAAAATGATTCAGAAAAATAAAAAGAAGACGACCTTAAATTAGCTTCGGCCAAATCTAAAACAGTGGTTAATAGTATGCAGGTAATCATAATGAATAAAACCAGGATATATCTAATGGGTTGAATTATTTTGTAGTTTAAAAACATCAGTGATACTTTTAAAAATTGGGCGTAATATACTTTCTGAAAATTCTGTGAATGATTTTATTTTGAAAATGAAATTAATCAATTTTTAATGATATTATTAAAAAATTACTCTGATTTAGGATAAATCTTTTTATGAATATCCTT
>CAYXHX010000202.1:0-5316 GCA_964464835.1 uncultured Chitinophagaceae bacterium
AAATCCACTTGCCAGGGCGCTCATGATATTCACTGCTTTTCCCGCCGTAAGCGGATTATCCCCGAATAGGATAACGAAGATACGGCCCAGCATTACAAAGAGTGGCGCACCGGGTGGATGCGGTATTTGCAATTTAAAAGCACTGCTTACAAACTCACCGCAATCCCAGAAACTACCATTCGCTTCTGAGGTAATAATATATACTGTACAAGCAACCAGGCCAATGATCCAGCCTGTAATCAAATTTGTTTTTTTGAAATTCATACACGTTTTGGGTTTTATAAACGACCGGCAAACCTATTGTAAAAATGGTGAAATTGAAAATCGAAGTTTTATTTTAAGAATAGTATATGAAATTGTTGGTTAAAAATGCATGCAAGTTTGTTTACAAATTATTTCATTCACAATCACACGGCCATTCTTTTCCCAAATCAATCACGGTTACTACGGTGACTTCCGATGAACATGATGCAAAAATAATTCGAACGTTTTGGCGATCATGCGTTAGGCCTTCAACAGCATATTTCTTATGGCAATCGTCTCCTTTCAAATCACTTTTTGTATAATTAATTTTCCCTTCTTTCAAAATTTCTGTGACTTCACTTTTATCTATATGGCGGCAAGCCATCCGGCATTGTGCATGTTTGGAATAATTGATACCGGATGGATTCCTGTTTAAACCACGGGATGTTTTAACTGAGGTGTCAGTTTCAGTTTGAGATTGGCATTGCTTTAATAGAAAAGTAATAATGAGTAAAACCAATAAAAATAAAACAGGGAGCGCTTTTTTCCATTGCATAGGCCGTCTGATTATTTACTTTTATTTTCTTCTTCTATCATGCGCATTTCTTTGGCATCCTGCAGGAATTTGGATGCGAAAATGAATTTATTGAGCAATTCATTTTTACTGTATATGATATCATTGTTACTGCCTTCCCACTCTTTTTTACCATTGTATAAATAAATAATATTCTCTCCTATTTCCATTACACTGTTCATATCGTGGGTTATTACAACAGTTGTGATATTATAATCAATCGTGATTTCTTTAATGAGTTTATCTATCAATAAAGATGTCTGCGGGTCAAGGCCTGAATTGGGTTCATCGCAAAATAAATATTTGGGATTTAAAACAATGGCCCGGGCAATCCCTACTCTTTTTTTCATACCACCACTGATTTCTGCAGGGTATTTATGTTGAGCATCCCGAAGTTGAACTCGTTCCAATACTTCAATAGCCCGTTTTCTTTTTTCCCGAAAAGAGGCTTTTGAAAACATATCAAGCGGGAACATTACATTCTGTGCAACCGTCATGGAATCGAATAATGCTGAACCCTGGAAAAGCATGCCCAATTGCTGCCTCAATTCTTTGCGTTGCTCGGGTGCCATCGTGGTCATGTTTTGCTGATCAAACAAAATTTCCCCTTCATCCGGGCGTATAAGGCCTACCATGCATTTTGTCAGAACCGTTTTTCCACTTCCGCTTGCACCGATTATCAGGTTGCATTTCCCGGTTTCCATTACAGCACTGATGCCATCAAGAACTATTTTTGAGCCAAAAGACTTTTTTACATTTTTTATTTCAATCATTATTTTTTCGAATAAAATTTTGATCTAATATCTTTTCATACATTCTTTCAAGGAATAAAGATATTAAGCAAAAATGCATTTACCCAAACAAACCATAAAATAACTTTCGGGAAATAAAATTTACTTAAAAAAATCAATCTTCAGATGGTGTATCTTCAATATTGTTTCCAGGATTTTCAGGGGAATCACTCGATAAATCCTGCTCCTTCAATGCACCTTCATGATTTACAATTAAACTATTTGACTTCATTTCACTTTGTGGAATTGAAGTAGGTTCCACCATTTCTTCTTTGGCTATATCATTTATTTTTGGCAGGTCTGCCGGGGAATTAATGCCAAAATAATCCATGAAATTTTTTGATGTGGCATATACGAGTGGTTTACCCGGTAAATTTTCATTGCGCCCACTAATAATGATCAGTTCTTTTTCCAATAATTTTTGAACGCTGTAATCACTGTTTACTCCCCGGATGTTTTCAATTTCACCTTTTGTTACAGGCTGCTTATACGCAATGATAGAAAGGGTTTCAAGAGATGCCGTGGAAAGTTTTTTGAGAAACTTTTCTCCATTCAATTGCGCTATTGTAGGGTGAAATTCTTTTTTTGTCAGGAATTGCCATCCGCCACCGCTTTGTACTACTTCGAAAGGATAAAAATCGGCCTGGTATTTTTCAAAAATTCCATCAATTGCCGCGTTCACCTGGTCAATGGTTATTTGTGCATCCATAAAGCCAAATGATTGGTTGATCAGTTCCACTATCTCCGTATTTTCCAATGGTTTTTCACTGGCAAAAATCAGCGCTTCAATATGTGGGATAATGTCTGAAAGTTCCATACTCCGTTTAAAAGATGAAGGATTGTAAAAAATTAGCCTTGCAAAGCTGCGGCGCCACTTACGATTTCTGTAAGTTCTGTTGTAATGGCTGCCTGTCTTGCGCGGTTATATGAAATGCGTAAAGACTTCAACAACTCATTGGCATTATCACTTGCTTTATCCATTGCGGTCATACGAGCGCCATGTTCACTGGCATTGGCATCCAATACTGCCTTATACATTTGCGTATTCAGGATTTTAGGGATGAGTTCAGCAATGAGTATTTCTTTTTCCGGTTCAAAAATAAAATCTTCATTTCTTGCACCGGGTTTTTTGGCAATACGCGGAATAGGTACAAACCGCTCGGCAACGAATTCCTGTGTAGCTGCATTTTTAAATTCGCTGTAAATAATATCCACCACGTCAAATTCTTTATTTTCAAATGCCGTCATTGCAGCTTGTGCAGCAGCCTGTACATTTTCAAAGGTCAGTTGCAGGAAAATATCTTTATAAGCTGCATTGGTTGTATAGCCGCTTTTTGAAAAGTTTTCCCAGCCTTTTTTCCCGATATTCCAAATCGTAACATTGCCTTTTTCTTTTTGTTTCCGGTATCTTTCTTCGATGATGTGCTTTGCTAATTTTACGATATTGGAATTATAAGCGCCACAAAGGCCGCGGTCGCTTGTAATTACGATCAACAACACTTTTTCAATTGGCCTTTCTTCTGCAAGTTTCAGGCTGATATCGCCTTCAGAATTGCTTACAATATTGGACAGCATTTCCTGTAATTTCTGTGCATAAGGCCGCATTTGGATGATGGCTTCCTGTGCCCGGCGCAACTTAGCTGCACTCACCATTTTCATTGCCTTGGTGATCTGTTGCGTACTTTGCACAGATTGAATTCGGTTTCTTACTTCTTTTAACTGGCCGGACATAAATATAAATTTTAAGAAAATTTCGCGGCAAAGGTAAATGAATCACTCCAAAATTCCCCGATTATTTTTTAAGAAAATACCATTTTCAGGGTATCAGCCAGGAATAACAAACCAGTAGTTTAGCAATTCATTTAATCATCAGTTTTAATGGACGGCATTTTACATTTTATTCCTGCTATTTTAGATGGGCCGCCGGCCATTTTTATCATAGGAGGATTTATTATTGTTGTCATATTACCAATAGTAGCAATCATTCTTCTGATCATTTATTTCATGTATATAAGAAAGAAAAAAAGGAAAAGAGAAGAAATGGACAATCAAATAAAAAACAACCTATGAGCTTACTTACATCATTGCTGATCTTTGGTGGAATTGTACTTGCGGCATCCATTTTTTTATTATACCTCATTAAAAAAAACCGCGACGAATGAAAAGGATGCTTCTGCTTTCAATGATATTTTTTTTAATGTTTGCTGCTTTGGCAGATATGCCGGGCCATATTTACCGGGAACCCGTAAATGTGCAATTTAAAAATATAGCCGCAATAGGCGAATACAGTTTGTATATTACAGACTTCGATTCTTCGATTGAAATAAAAACAGATACCACTTATATTATTTCGGCAAGCCAGGGTTCACCACATTGTATTTTCTTTTATGCCAAAGCAAAAGATAATTATACGGACACTTCCCAACTTTGTGAATATGATCAGCAAAATACCATCATTGAATTGAGAGGCGTTGATAAAAATAAACTTATTTTTTCAAAAATTTCCACGGCAATTGCGCAGGATAGTTCGCAGAGAAATGAAGGTGAACAAATAATTTCTGATGAAAGTTTTTTTGCAAAAAATACTGCACTGTGTATTTCACTTAGCATAGCGGGCTTAATAGGCCTGGTCTTTTTATTTATATATTATAAAAGAAAAAAAAGGCAATGATTGCTATGTTTCAATATTTTTTTTACACACTGTTGATGGAGCTACCCATCCTGATAGTATGTTATATCAATGAATGGAAAAAAATATTGGTTATAGGTATTTTATTAAATCTCTTTACCTGGCCTTTATTAACGCTGCTGTTTTTTTATACGGATATTCATTTACTGTTGCTTGAATCGGGAGTGTTTATTATTGAAGCTATTGGCATTCGTATATTTTTAACCACTTCATTGAAAAAATCTTTACTCGTGTCTTTCCTGGCAAATGGCCTCAGCCTTTTTGTAGCTGTTGTATTGAATGGCGTTTCCATAGTTTATTAAAACGATATGAAAAAAAATCTGTCCATTTCACTGCATTGGGGATTGCTTCACGGAATCAATGATTGGATTGCGGGCTATTTGTTGATGCATTATTCTCTTTCAAATCCCGGCCATGAAAGTTTTATGGCGCTTGTCATTTATGTAATTCTTGCATTTGGCGGGCAACTTCCCTTAGGTATGGCAGTTGACAAATTAAAAAAAATGAAAACGATTGGGCAGGTATCCATTCTTTTTTTAATGCTCGCTTCAATATTGAGTAATCAATTTATTTTTTTAGCCATCATTTTTGCAGGCATTGCATCTGCAGGGATCCATGTGATTGGTGGCACTATTTGCCTACAACTCAGTGAAAATAAAATGACGCCTTTAGGTATTTTTACGGCGCCCGGTGTTGCCGGCCTTGCTCTTGGCGGGTTTTGCGGATCGTTGCCACTTCAATGGATGTGGCTTGCATCGGTTATTATTTTTCTACTATTTTTTAAAATAAGTAAAATAGGATGGCCGGTGTATATTTTTAAAAAAGAAATTACAAGCAACCCCGATGCACATGATGCCATCATGATACTTTTATTATTAATCATGACGCTACGATCTTTTATTTTTGATATGATTAATCAATTCTCCTCACAAATAGAATATGGTTTACTCATCCTGGGGGTCAGCGCTTTTTGCGGTAAAATTATTGGCGCAGTGATGGCGGATAAAATTGGATGGAAG
>CAYXHX010000203.1:0-3078 GCA_964464835.1 uncultured Chitinophagaceae bacterium
ATGTTTTATTGGTTAAAGATAAAATATTTTTCTATCATATAAGATATTAGATTAACCTTCACATTTATATTCATTTAATTTTAAATGGAAAAAAATGTTTCCTTTTTAAAATCGTCCAAAGCATAAAAAGCGAAATCTTTATGTACGCCGGCTCTTTTATTCCAGGAATCGCGGTTGGCTTTAAAATATGTTTCATTTGGCATGAAACAAAATTGCATAAAAAAAAGGAAACGATTACCGGTTCCTTTTTGCTGTATTCCTGAAAATATTTTTATCCCACAGCAACTCTTATAAATGCAGTTACTTTTGCATCGGCATTTACACCTTTCAAATATTCGCCAACTGTTTTTCCATTGTCTTTTACAAAAGGCTGTGCCATTAATGTTTGCTCTTTAAAGAAAGCGTTTAATTTTCCTTCGGCAATTTTTGCAATCATGTCTTCAGGTTTGCCTTTCATTTTCGGATCTTCTTTCATCTGCTCTATTACAATATTTCTTTCCCTGTCCACCATGTCTTTTGAAACGGAATCCTGGTCAACGGCTACGGGGTTCATCGCTGCAATTTGCATGGCAATATCTTTTCCTGCTTCGGGTAAATTTTCTGAAAGCCCTACTAATACACCCATACGGTTTGCGCCATGAATATAAGATGCTACATACGGCGCTTCAAGCCTTTCAAAACGGCTGATGCCAATTTTCTCGCCGATTGAAGCAAGCTTATCATTAATAAGGTCCGACACTTTTGCGTCATTCACGTCTTGCTCCATTAATGCTTCCACCGTTTGAACATTATTGGAAACGGCAGCATCTGCAATGCTTTGTACAAATGCAACAAAATCGGGGCTTTTTGAAACAAAATCTGTTTCGCAACTTACACATACGATGAAACCGGTTGTATTATCGGAAGAAGTTTGTGCAATTACTACACCCTCTTTTGCTTCCCGGTCGCTGCGTTTAGCAGCAACTTTTTGCCCTTGTTTGCGAAGCCAATCAATAGCAGCTTCAAAGTCGCCATTTGTTTCTGTAAGCGCTTTGCGGCAATCCATCATTCCTGCACCGGTTGCCTGGCGCAATTTATTGATGTCTGCTGCGGTGATTTGAATTTGTGTTGTCATTTCGTTTATTAAAATTGAAAAATAATATTTATCAAAAATCAATCCGGCCATTCCTTGAATGAGAAGGATTCATGCGTTTTTAAAAAAAAATAAAAATGAAAAGTGCTTATCTCTTCCCACCGCCCGGGCCAGATGAACCTTGCGTCCTGCGGCTTGCGCCACCGGGGATTCTCCTCTTTGGTTGGCCGGAACCAGGCCCTGCATTTCCACGTGAACGGCCACCGCGGGATGATTCAGATTCAGCTTCTGCCATCAGGCGTTCCGCTTTCTTTTCTGCTTCATTATCCACTTCTTCTACTTCATCATCTTTTGCTGCCATGCGTTCTTCCAAACCTTCTGCAATTGCAGCGGTGATGTAGTGGCAAATGATGGCGATGCTTTTCGTAGCATCGTCATTTGCAGGAATTGCATAATCCACTTTATTGGGATCGCAATTGGTATCAACCATACCAAATGTGGTAATACCAAGGCGTTTTGCTTCTGCCAATGCAATGTGTTCATGGCCGATATCCACCATAAATAAGGCTGCAGGCAGGCGGCCAAGTTGGGCAATACCACCAAGTACTTTCTCCATTTTTTCACGGTCGCGGCTTAATGTAAGGCGTTCTTTTTTTGTAAGGCTTTCAGCGCTGCCATCTGCAAGCATTTTTTCAATGCTCTGCATTTTTTTCACGCTTTTACGAACTGTATTAAAGTTGGTAAGCATGCCACCAAGCCAACGTTCTGTTGCATAGGGCATATTTACTTTTTTAGCACAATCACTCACGATTTCTTTTGCCTGTTTCTTCGTGGCAACAAACATGATCTTCTTGCCATTCTTTGCGATCTGTTTTAATGCAGCCGCAGTTTCTTCAAGGTGATCTACGGTTTTATTCAGGTCTATGATATGGATGCCTTTTTTTTCTGCGAAAATATACGGCAGCATTTTAGGGTTCCACTTCTTTTTCAGGTGGCCGAAATGCACGCCTGCTTCAAGTAATTGCTGTTGTAATGAAGTGTTGTTTTCCATTGTATGTTCTTTCTTTTTGAAAAAATATGTTTAATAATGTTGCTATAAAAATTAACGCTTTGAAAACTGGTAGCTCTTACGGGCTTTTTTGTGGCCAAATTTTTTGCGTTCAACGCCGCGAGGGTCACGCGTAAGATGCCCGGCTTCTTTCAATGCCGGCCTGAGTTCAGGATTTAATTCCAGCAATACGCGCGCTATGCCAAGCTTTGCAGCTTCGGCTTGCCCTTTCATGCCACCGCCTGTTGCATTGATTTGTATATCATATTTATCCACTGATTCTGCCACTTGTAATGGGGCAATCACCT
Source organism: uncultured Chitinophagaceae bacterium (assembly GCA_964464835.1). Lineage (GTDB taxonomy): Bacteria > Bacteroidota > Bacteroidia > Chitinophagales > Chitinophagaceae > JAFDXJ01. The sequence continues at coordinate 2,429 of CAYXHX010000203.1, forward strand.
GGTTTTGTAAATAGGCAAGCGGGAAATATTTTTTATAATCTTTACCGTTCACGGTAATTTTTCCTTCGCCTTTGTTGATGAAAATACGTGTAACGGCTTCTTTACGGCGGCCCACTGCATTTTTTTGTTTTTCCATGTAGTTTATTTTAAACTAAGCATTCAGCCCAGCGGTTTTAAAATTTTAATTCTTTTGGTTGTTGTGCACTATGCGGGTGTTTGTCGCCTGCATACACAAATAATTTTTTATACATCCTGCGGCCGAGGCGGTTTTTAGGAAGCATACCTTTTACGGCGCGCTCCACCACTACTTCCGGGCGGCGTTTCAACAAATTCTTTGCAGTTTCTTTTCTTTGCCCGCCGGGGAATCCTGAATAGTCGAGATAAATTTTTTCTTCCAGTTTATTCCCGGTAAAGGCCACTTTATCTGCATTGGTAACGATGATATAATCACCGCAATCTGCGTGTGGCGTATAGTAGGCTTTGTTTTTTCCGCGTAATATAGCGGCGATTTGTGCGCACATGCGGCCTACGGTTTGATTGGTGCCATCCACAACGTACCAATCACGTTGTATGGTAGCCTCGTTCGCATGTTTTGTAGTGAAATGAAGTTTACTCATGTTATTTTCTTTTTTTAAAATCCATCGCCATCC
>CAYXHX010000203.1:3088-5271 GCA_964464835.1 uncultured Chitinophagaceae bacterium
TTTTTTTATTAATGGGATGCGAAGGTGCGGGCTTTATTTTTATTGGCAAAGAAAAAAGAGATCATTTTTTAAGAAGCTTTTACAAATGATTGATTATCAGTAAAAATTTTGCAATAATATTTTTATCTTTGAATAATCCGAAGAATTGGCAGGTGGACGCCTACTAATAGAAAACCGTTTCAACAATAGCTGAAACGGTTTTTTCCTTTCTCCTTCCTTTCAAAAACTAACTAATTTTCTTTATCTATTTTTTTTGTCATAGTAAAACCTGCAAATAAACCAATACCCGCCATGAAGAAAATAGTTGCGGGATAAACCGCTTCATTCAACGTAGTGTAGGTAGTTAAAATCAAAGCAATAAATACCCCAACGCCAATTCCCATTAATAAAAGTGAAAGGTTTAAAATAAGTATCTTCCAAATAGGAGCCGTACGTTGTTGCCTTCCAGAAATAAAGATACTTGCATCAGCGCCATTTTCTATGAGCGCCAACCGCTCTTTGTTCCTGCTGGATAAATAGAGGTAACATATTCCGAATATTACCAAAAATAAACTGATAAATACAAAAGCTGCTTCCATGTTTGTTTTTTAAATGATTAATTTTAATTGGTTCATTCAATATGACGACGACATGAAATAGCAGGTTACAAAATCGGGGAAATTATTTTTATTGTAACCGATGCAGGATTGTACACGTCTAATTTATTCATATATGGCTTTCTCAACCGATCAACAGCAAATAAACCTGGTACTGCATGGGCATACGCATGCATTCGCAGTATTGGTAGAGCGGTATAAGGATATGGTTTTTACATTGGCTTTAAAAATGTTGAAAAACAGGGAAGAAGCTGAGGAAGTGGCACAGGACGCTTTTTTAAAAGTATATAAATCATTGAATTCATATAAACAGGAATCAAAATTTTCTACCTGGCTATATAAAATAACTTACAATACCTGCCTGGATAGAATAAGAAAAAATAACCGGCAACAAAATACCATTGATATAGAAAGTTACAGTGAAGCAGCTTTGGTATCATCGGATGATATTATTGGCCGAATGGAGGATATGGAACGCAAACAATTAATCAGGGAATGTTTAAATTTGTTGCCGGGGGAAGATGGTTTTTTATTGATGCTCTATTATTTTGAAGAACAATCGGTAAAAGAAATTTCTAAAATAATGGATATTACTGTAAACCATGTAAAAATAAAATTGCATCGAAGCAGGAAAAAACTGGCTACTTTAATATCATATAAAGTAGCCAATGAATTAATGGTAAATTATGAAAACTGAAAATAATAAAAAATTAGAAACACTTGTAGCAGGCCTGATGAAAGATATTTCAACAGATGCCACTTCACCCGGCTTTACCAACAGGCTGATGGCAGAAGTACATTTAACCAAAATGCATAAAGCAACTATTTATAAACCACTTATCTCAATAAAAGGCTGGCTTTTAATTTCGGGTTGCATTGCTGCATTGGCAATATATATGGTTTTCAATGCAGGCGATAATACTGTTTTTATGATAAAATATTTAGGCATTACATCAGGCAATACAAATTTATTCAATAGCCTTTCATCTTTCAAATTTTCTGATGCTACACTTTATGCAATTGTCATACTTATCTTTTTGCTTTTTATTCAATTCAACTTCATAAAGCAGTTTTTAAATAAACGTCTCCTTGAATAAATAATTTCGGCTTGTGGTTGATTTGTTTTTTCAATTCTGGAAATTGCAATAAAAAAATCAGGCAAAAAATTTTTCACCTTTGAAAAATACATCATCATCAAATCATACAAATTGAAAAATTTTTTATTCATCATCAAAAATTTCCAGTAGCCCATCCGGCAACTGAACGATGATTTCTTTTTTCTCCCGGTCAATTTTTCTCAATGTTTCTTCATGAAATGGGATTAATATTTCTTTTCCCATCCTGTTCACGGATAATAAGACCTGTTGTGGATATTCTATAATATTTTCTATTTTACCCAATATTTTTTTTTCATGAATTACATCATACCCTATAATGGATACAGGTGCTTTTTCTGATACATTTTTTTCAAAATCAGAAGTTTGTAAAAAAACATTTATCTGGATAAATGCTTTTGCAGCTTCCTTAGAATTTATTTCATCCAATTTTAATATCGTCCTGTCAATGGATTGCGTTTTTCCATTTTCA
>CAYXHX010000204.1:0-975 GCA_964464835.1 uncultured Chitinophagaceae bacterium
GCCATTTACTGTAGTAGGCAGGCCACCACAGGAAGATACTGCTTTTGGAGCATTGATACATGATTTGACAGGAGATGCCATACAAGATGAAATACCGGGATTAAAAGAATTAAATGCAGTGGATGCTGCCGGTGTGCATCCATTATTATTAGCGATTGGCAGTGAGCGTTATACACCTTATGCTACAGAAAAAAAACCTGCAGAATTATTAACCATTGCCAATCATATTTTAGGAAGTTCGCAACTGAGTTTGGCAAAATATATTTGGATTACTGCAGATGAAAAAAATCATTTGAATACAAAAGAAATTCCTGATTTTTTTCAATACATGCTTTCCCGGGTTGATTTCCGGCGTGACCTGCATTTTTATACTAAAACAACAATAGACACGCTTGATTATTCCGGCACGGCTATCAATGAAGGCAGTAAAATAGTAATTGCAGCTTATGGAGATATCATGCGGGAACTGGCTTCAGAGATTCCAGGATGTGTTGCGTCAATTGAAAATTTCTCAAAACCAGTTTGTATTTTCCCGGGAGTTCTTGCATTGCAGGGCAAAGCCTATTTGAATAAAGAAAATGCTGTAAAAGAAATTGATGTTTTAATTGATTATTTATTTCATTACCGGGATGAACTCAAGGAGTTTCCTTTCATTGTAATTTGTGATGATACAGATTTTATCAGCCGGTCTTTGAATAATTTTTTATGGGTAACATTTACCCGGAGTAACCCGGCGAATGATATTTCCGGTGTTGGCCAATTTATGGAAAACAAGCACTGGGGCTGTACCGGCCCATTGTTGATTGATGCGCGAATGAAACCCGGCTATGCGCCACCATTGGAAAGAAACCCGGAAGTTGAAGCTAAAGTGGACAAATTATTTTTGAAAAGCGGGAGTTTATATGGTATCAAATAAAGAATGGGGCAGATGAAGAATCAACGCCCCTTTTTTTCAACCCTAAACCCTTAAAAAAC
>CAYXHX010000204.1:985-5169 GCA_964464835.1 uncultured Chitinophagaceae bacterium
ATAATTGTAAAAACCATGCCAAAAGATAAAGTGGTGTTTTGGTTTCCATTTGTTACAAGTAATTTTGCGCACATGATGAAAAAATCTTTTACCTATTGTATGACACTTTTTACTTTATCCGGGCTGATTGCATGCCAGGGAAAAAGCCAATCAACTTTTATGACTGCTGCAAATAATAAAAGCCTTTTATGGGAAGTTTCAGGAAATGGCCTTCATCAGCCTTCTTATATTTTTGGTACCATGCATTTATTGTGTGCAGAGGATGCACAAATAAGTGATCCATTACATTCAATTATCCAACTGGTAAATGAAATTTATTTTGAAATAGACCTCGATGATTTAGGGGAACTATTTAATGGCGCTACAATGGGCGTTATGCAAAATGATACGACACTTTCCGAATTGCTTACCCCTGAAGAGTTTTCGCGTGTAAAAGAGTTTTTTGAATTGCATGGTTTAGCCATGCAATTTAATTTATTACAAAATATGCAGCCAATGTTAATTGGTTCATTGGTGTACCATGCAATCCTTCCTTGTGAACAAACGGATGGTATGGAAATGGCTATAATGCAAGCAGCACATGAATATCATAAAGAGATCAAAGGCCTTGAAACGGCTGCCTTTCAGGTGAGTATCCTGGAGCAAATCCCTTATGGAAAACAAGCAGCTGATTTAGTGCATAGCGTGGATAGCATTAGCGCAGGTACTACACAAATAGAAGAAATGATTGAATTATATAAAAAACAGGATATTGATTCTTTACTTGCATATTCATTAAAAAATGATGGAGGTGATTCGCCTGAAATACAGGATAAAATGATTTATCAACGAAATAAAAACTGGACAAATTTGTTTCCCCAAATTTCAAAAGGCCAACAAATATTAATTGCAACTGTTGAAAAACAAAGGTTATACATTACGGCCTTTGCAAAATGATAGAAATATCCTGGTCAAAAATAGCACCTTATAATCCCAGCAATTCTTTTAATTTTTTATAACCGGACTTACTTACCGGAATTTTTATACCGTTTGTGAGCAGTACCAGGTGCCCATCTTTTTCATAAGGATCAATTCTTGTTACCATTTGAGTATTCACCAAAAATGAGCGGTGAACCCGCGCAAACTGGCCATGTTGCAGGTTTTCCTCGAAATAAGCCATGGTTTGTTTTTTGAGGAATGTATGTTCCTTCGTCACAATTTTCACATAATCATCCGCAGCTTCTAAATAAAAAATTTGAGACAATGGAATGATTCGAATATTGTTTCCATCTTTTACAACAATCCTGTTTGTATGCATGGGTAAGGTCATGGCTTGCAAAAAAGATTCTTTTTCTGCAATGGTATTTTGTTGCAAAGCTTTTTGCATGGCTTTATCAAATCGTTCCTTATTGAATGGTTTTAATAAATAATCAATTGCATGTGTTTCAAATGCTTTCAAGGCATATTCTTCAAAAGCTGTTGTGAATATGACTTGCGGAGGGTTTTCTATCAGCTCAAGCATTTCAAATCCATTGATTCTTGGCATTTGAATATCAAGAAAAATAAGATCGGGTTGTAATTCCTGGATGGCTTTAATGCCTTCAAAACCATCGTTACATTCTGATAATAGCGTTATATCATTATACGATTGAAGATATTCCTTGATGACCGTTCTTGCAAGTGGTTCATCATCTATAATTAGTACTTTCATATTTGTGGTATGAATAATTTGGTTATAAAAAAGTTGCCTTCGGCTTTTGCGATTAAAAGATCATGCCGGCCATACAAGAGCGCCAGCCTTTTCTGTACAGATGACAATCCAAAACCTGTGCCTTGTAGTGGCAGCGCGGTTTCCGGGTCAAATGGATTTTTTATTGAAATGAATAAAAGAGATTCTTTTTTTTCTGCTTCAAGAGAAATACACACTTTACCAAGTGTATCGTACAACCCAAATTTGATAGCATTTTCCATTACCGGTTGCAATAGCATATTGGGTATTTTCAATTGGTATAATGCTTCATTATCAATTTTTATTGATGTTTCCATCCTATGTCCAAAGCGTACTTTTTCAATTTCAAGATAAAGTTGCAGGTATTCCATTTCTTCTTTTAGTGAAATGAATTGTACATCATCCATACGTAACCTTCCCCGAAGAAAATCTGATAATTGCTGTATCATGTTACGTGCATTTTCTGGCTGAGAAATAACCAAAGCACTAATAGAATTTAAAGCATTAAATAAAAAATGCGGTTGCAACTGGCTGCGTAATGTTCGCAATTCCGCATCCCTCAATAATTTTTCCGCATCCTGTTTCCTTGTATTTAAGGATGCTTTTTCTTTTTCAGAATACCAGGCAAGGCTAATCATGGCCATACTGCCAATCAACAGGAAGGCAATGCTGAAACGCAGGGTGGAAGAGAGTTTCAGCATGTGCATATACGCATCATCATGTTGAAATATCAACCATAAGGCCAAGCGCATACTTAATAGCCATATAGCTCCCAGTGCTGCACTTACAACTATTACATACACATATTTTTCCTTGCGCGGTAAATAATAACGCATATTATTACTTATCAATAAGCAGCATGCTGCCAAAAAGATATTGCTGACAAGGCTGTCTGTAATTGCTTGAGTAAATGAAATTCCAAAACCATGCAATACCATACTATGCACCACTGCCCAGTTTACCCACCAGGCAATGTAAACAAGTTTTATTTTATTTGAATAAAGTGTATTTGTGTCCAAGTGAAATTAATTGGCTTGTGGTATTTCCATCAAACAATCTTCAAGAATTGTGGCGGCATATTTTTTTATCTTTTTCAAATATAATTCTGCATGGTCAATTTCATGCACGCGGGAAAATATTTCTGCTCCATCCGTTTGCGCATTAAATTCAATTAAGTTCGCCACATCTGCAAACAGCCATCGTACGGGTTTTTCTGCATCATTGTAAATTAAATCTTCTTCCTGGTGCCCAATATGACGGGCTTTATGAAATGCTTCCAGTTTATCTTCTGCTTGTATTAACCGGGCTTGTTCATCAAATTGTGGTGTGTGATTTCCATCTGCACAAACTATGCGATAAATTAAAGTGGCAATATACCAATTCATTTTTTTTTAATTTAGTATTTGTATGATACGTTGAATTGTTGACAGGCAATTTTATAATGTAGAAATTTCAATTCCTCCAAATAAAGAGCTGCCTTTTAAGATCAATGTTTTATTGCTATCTAAAACATGTACAGATAAATTTCTCTTGTCTTCGAAACCACCAAAAATTGCACTCACTTCACTTTTAATATCCCAATTTGAAGGTACCCATATTTTTGTCCCGCCAAAAAGTTGGGAGATGTCTATAACAGCCGGCTTTTGCATATCTGCTTGCGAAAGGTCAATTTCAGCGCCACCCATTACACAGCTTATGGTTCCACCCCGGAAATTTTTTGACAGCACCTTTTTTTTAATACTTCCCATGAATATATTGTAATCAATAAATTCATCATTTTCCATATTGTTTGAGACAGGCTCGTCTGCATTTGATGATGGATCTGAAAAGCCTCGATTCCTAAAACGGCCGGAACACCTGTTTCTCCTTGCAAGGAAAAAGAAGCCAAACAAAATGAGCGCAACAGGCCAAATAAACCGGTGTAAATTCCATCCGGCCATATTATCATCTATTAAAAAGATTGTACCTAAGAACAGCAAAATGATCCAGGCATTATTCCTGAAATTACTTTGCAAGCCGGAAAATAAACCTACTGCAATTAATATCATTGGCCAATCGAAAAACCAGGATGGAAAGGGTACACCCATTTTATAAACCAACCATAAAATTCCTGCACCAATAATGAATATACCTGTCCACATCCTTTTTTGCGGGGAGTGATAATTGTTCTTTGACATAATTCGTTTTTTTGATTAAAGTGTAAAAGTATTATGCAGAATAATTTGTTACAAAGGCTTTTCGACCATTGTCAATATAAAGTCGGTAAATAGCAGGAAAAAATCGGTGAAAATAAATCAGGCACTTACCTGGAACTCTCGTAAAGCATCATTCAGGCTTGTTTTTACATCTGTACTCTCTTTTCTTTTTCCAATGATCAACGCACAATTCACCTGGTAATCTCCTGCAGGAAATGATTTGGTATAGCTACCCGGTATTACTACACTGCGTGAAGGTACGCGGCCTTTGTATTCAACAG
>CAYXHX010000205.1:0-626 GCA_964464835.1 uncultured Chitinophagaceae bacterium
TTCGGGCCGGGCAGACGATTTTCAAATGCCCTGCCATCGCCAATGCTTTACCGTTACAGGCAAAGCGTAGAGACGAACGCACTTTAAAGATAATTACTAAAATCAAAATAGTTTTTGTTTTATTTTTTTTCAACGCTCATTTAGCACATTTGGTTTTTGCCAACGCACAAACCAATCACAAAAAACCAAAAGAGCTAAATTTCCGCTTCGCTACAAATTCACAGACACAAAGACTTTTCTATCGTATCAAATTCAAAATAAAATCCGGTTTTTTTAAATTTTTCATTGCTGACTTTTGAACCTTCTAAAAGCATCACCGCCATTTCGCCAAAGAGCAAACGAATAACAAAAGCTGGTGCGTTGGGTAAGAAGCTTTTCTTTCCGAAAGCTTGCAATAGGGCTTTTGACAAATCGCTCATCGTAATTTGTTCAGTGGCAACAGCATTGAAAATTCCTTTAAGTTGAGTGTTAGAAAGAATAAAATCGTACAGTCTTACCAAATCCCGAATGTCTATCCAAGGTAAATATTGTTCGCCAGAACCTAAAGAAACATTTATTCCGAGTTTGGCTAATGGGCTTAGTTTTTTAACCATTCCGCCATCCTTTCCAAGAATAACTCCTTTGCG
>CAYXHX010000205.1:636-1072 GCA_964464835.1 uncultured Chitinophagaceae bacterium
CTAAATCGTTAAATTTTAAAGCAGCATCTTCCCATTTCTGACAAACAGAAGCTAAAAAATCGTTTCCGTTTTCAGAAGTTTCTGCAAATGTTTTATCCGTTGTTACCGCACCATAAAACCCAACAGCAGAGGACGAAATAAAGGTGTTGATGTTGAATTTATTTTCCGAAATATATTGATACAATACATCAATGGAATTTATACGACTGTCAATAATTTCCTTCTTTCGTTGTTCTGTCCATCGTTTTTCGCCAATGTTTGCACCGGTCAGATTAATGAGAATTTCTACTCCTTCAAATGCTTTTTTGTCGATGTATTGTCTTTCGATTTCCCATTGAAAAAAGCGAATATTTTTTGATGAATTAGCACTTGGTTTTCGGGTTAAAACATGAATTGAATATCCTTTTTCTACTAAAAAAGGAATGAGCTGTTTTCC
>CAYXHX010000205.1:1082-3200 GCA_964464835.1 uncultured Chitinophagaceae bacterium
CAGTTCCGCCTGCTATTAATATTTTCTTCATTGTCTTTCTTTTACTGCTTCACCATAAATTTTTAAAGCTCTATCTTTTGCAAAACTATGTTCTACTATCGGTTTTGGATATTTTTCAGTTCCAAATTCGGGTAACCATCTTTTGATGTAGTCAAAATTTTTGTCGAATTTTTCGGTTTGCAATGCAGGATTAAACATCCTGAAATAAGGTGCAGCATCGCAACCACAACCTGCTGCCCATTGCCAGTTTCCGTTGTTGGCAGACAAATCGTAATCATTCAACTTTTCAGCGAAATACGCTTCGCCCCAACGCCAATCTATCAGCAAATGTTTGCACAAAAAACTGGCAACAATCATCCGAACCCGATTGTGCATATAACCCGTTTCGTTCAGTTGTCTCATTCCGGCATCTACAATCGGATAACCTGTTTTTCCGGTACACCACAACTTAAATTCCTGCTCGTCATTTCGCCATTGAATAAAATCGTATTTCGCCTTGAAAGACTGATTAACCACCTTTGGGAAATGATACAAAATCTGCATAAAAAACTCCCGCCAAATTAATTCGGCCAACCAAGTTTGATTGTGTTGCAAAGCAAAATCCACACATTTACGAATACTGATGCTCCCAAATCTTAACGCTATCCCTAATTGAGTTGTTTTTTGAAGTGCCGGAAAATCTCTGTATTTATCATATTCATCAATGATTTTTGCTTCTAAAGTTGGTGTTTTAAAATGTAAGTCTGTTTTCTTAAATCCAATATCTTCTAAAGAATGAATTTCGGTGAAATCTTGTTTCAAAAAGTGATTAAAATCTGCTTTGTGATTGTGATAATCTTTATCGGTTAAAATCTCTTTCCATTTTTTAGCATAAGGCGTATAAACCGTATAAGGCGTTCCGTCATTTTTTACAACTTCGTTTTTATCAAAAATCACCTGGTCTTTAAATGCTTTAAAAGGAATGTTTTGGGTTTTGAAAAAGTTGTAAATTTCGGTATCTCTTTCAATGGCTTGTGGTTCATAATCCCGATTGCAAAACACCGCTTGAATGTCATATTCCTGCGAAAGTTGTTGAAAAATTTCTAAAGGTTTCCCATAAAAACAACTCAGTTTTGAATGATAATTTTTTAATGTTAAATTGATTGCTGAAAGTGCCTGATGAATATAATCTACTCTTCTATCGCTTTTATTTTCTAACGCATCTAAAATAACTGTATCAAAAATAAAAACCGGCAACACCGGAAATCCCGAAGCCAAAGCCTGACACAGTCCAGCATTATCTTCTAATCGCAAATCCCTACGAAACAAGAATATGGAAAGTTTAGTTTTCATTCAAATATGGATTATCGGTTTTATCGTGTTTTACCCAAATCAATTTGGATGTATCGTAGCCGATTTCTTCGGCTATTTTCAAGTACTTTGCTTTTATATCTTCGGGAATGGTTTTTGTGCGGGATAGAATCCATAGATAACTCAAATCCTTTCCGGCAATTAAAGCATATTGGTAATTTTCGTCTAAAGCCACTACATTGTAGCCTGAATAAAATGGACCGAAGAAGCTCACTTTTAAAGCAGCCACATTTTTATCTCCTCTAAATTTTGCCAATCCATCGGCCTTACTCCATTTCTTTTTCACGAAATTGTAACCGCTGTTCAACACAGTTACATTTCCTTTTTTATCCAATTTATACTGGGCGGAAGTGTTGTCCAGATCCTTTTCAAATCGGAAATCAAATCGGGCAATTTCGTACCAAGCACCTAAATAGCGATTGACATCAAAATTTTCTACTGGTTTTGCATTTTTAGGAATAGATGTGCAAGAATTTAATAATAAAAGTCCGCAAGCGATAAAAGCAGTTACTATGATTGTTTTTGTTTTCATTTTATCTTATTTTAAAAGTTATCTCATCAATACAGTTTAATGCTCTTTAGTCTTGCTCTGATCAAACTCATTGATAAATTTCAGTATGGTTTTAATTTGTTTTTCATCTGAATTTTGAGATTTTATTTCTTGAATTATTCTTTTTTTTTAATACAAAAAAAAAAATTAAAAAAACAAAAAAAAAACATTAAAAAAAAAATTTTAAAAAAATTAAAAAAAAATAAATTTTTAAATTT
>CAYXHX010000205.1:3210-5107 GCA_964464835.1 uncultured Chitinophagaceae bacterium
ACTTTGTCTCCACCGGTTTTATTTATTGCTTTTCTGATTTTTTCATTTATGGAAATCAACTTATCTTGTCCTGAAATGGTAAATAGATTGATTTTTTCAAGAGGATAATTGTCAATAGTGCCAGAAGCTTTCAACGAACCCCATTTTCCTACAATGTGCTTTGTATTAGGTATTTGAACATGGTATGTCCACGCACCTTTTCCAGGTTCATACTTCAATTCAAGCTGTTCATCTTTTACTAATAAGTTCATTTTTTACTGTTGATTTTTAAAACAGATTATATTATTTTGAAATACAGAACAACGTATTATCTATGTTTACTTTGCTGTTGATAATTTTTTGAAAAAATAAAGCACTAATAAAAATTGAGAGTATCCATAAACTGCATCTTCAATAGGAATGGTAAACATTCGTATTCCCAAAAAATCTTTTGGATTATAATTAACAATCGGATTTTCAATAAAACTACCGGTTAATACCCCATTAACCGGAAAAAAACCAAGCATAAGAAGCATAAAAACCAAAGATGCTTTCGTAAGCCAATCTACTTTAGCAATAAAATGCAAATAGATCAATGTAAGTATTGTAACTATTGTTGTAATGAGGGTGTAAATTTTGTCTGTATGCAATAAGCCGACAACCGACAAAATAATAATGCTTACAAAAACCAATAAATTATTAAAAGCACTTAAGACTTCCCATTTGTAGTATTTATCAATGGTGTAATAGGTAAAAATGCACGAGAACGGAATACAAATAAAGAATAAAATTTCTTCCAAAGGCAGACCAAAAAACGAAATTCCAAGGGTGTAATCTTTATTAAACCACCATACTCCATGAGCCGTAAACCATATATCCCAAGCAATAAAAGGAATAGCTACTAAAATGGCAGCTTTTAGGAATGAACCAAATTGAAGATTAAATTGAATTCTTTTGTCAAAAGATGCTATAAAGCAAATGATGATAGTGAAAAACAATATGAGGGCATAAGTATAAGCCATCATGATTTAACCGATTTAAAATACATTCTAAAATACTTCAACGGCACATATAAAAACCCAAAACATTCGCCTTCTTCTTTTCCTAAATGTTTGTGATGCTGCTTGTGTGCTCTGCGTAGTGCTAAAAAATAAGCGTTTTTAGTGTGTGTGAAAAACTTTATCCGTTGATGAATAAAAATATCATGTACAAAGAAATAAGCCATGCCGTAGAGCATAATTCCCAAGCCGATAAAAAACAAATAATTGAAATTTTCTAATGACCCGAAATACATCAACGCAATAGTGGGCAGTGCGAAAATCACAAAAAACCAGTCGTTTTTTTCTAACTCGCCTTTATTGCTATGATCGTGGTGATCTCGGTGTAAAACCCATAAAAAACCGTGCATAATGTACTTGTGAATAAGCCAAGTAGCTCCTTCCATCAGTATAAAAACAAGTATAACAAGTAGTACTTTCATTTTAATTTTTGTTGAAGAGGTTTTCTAAAACATCAAACCGATATTTAAATATTTTTTCTAATTTCTTTTTTACAAATATAGCGTGGGCTATATTTCCTAAAACTCCGAAAGGCAATTCATAATCGACTTTATCTATCATGAACACACCTTTTTCGTTGGGTATAAATTCGTGGCGATGGTTCCATAATTTGTAAGGTCCTTTTTCCTGAAAATCCGTAAAACTCTTATTGGGAATTACCGATGTAATCCTTGTTTTCCATTTTAGCGGAATGCCGAGCAAAGGCGAAACCGTGTAATCAATTATCATTCCTTCAAATATTTTATTTGTTTTTTGTTCAGACAACACGGTAAATGCCATATCTTTTGGGGTTATTTTTGGCAAATTCATCGGTGATGAAAAAAAATCTTGTTGTTGAATGCTGGTGATGATTTTTTCTG
>CAYXHX010000206.1:0-5092 GCA_964464835.1 uncultured Chitinophagaceae bacterium
CTCTTCCTGTTTTTCCTAAAAAGCCGGAAGAATGGCATTCATCAATCATAATTACCGCATCATATTTTTCTGCCAGTTCAACAATTTTATCCAACTGTGCTATCGTACCATCCATACTGAAAGAACCATCCGTTACAATAATACGGCTTCTTGCAGAAGCAGATTCCTGCAGTTTAGTTTCAAGGTCCACCATGTCATTATGCGCATATCTATACCGCTGAGCTTTGCATAAACGAACCCCATCAATAATAGATGCATGATTCAATGCATCGCTGATAATAGCATCTTCTTCATTAAATAAAGGTTCGAATACACCACCATTTGCATCAAATGCTGCAGCATATAAAATTGTATCTTCCATGCCGAGAAAATCAGCAATTTTCTTTTCAAGTTCTTTATGAATATCCTGTGTACCGCATATGAAACGTACACTACTCATTCCATAGCCATGCGTATCAATAGCTTTTTTTGCAGCTTCTATTACTTTGGGATGAGCGGAAAGCCCGAGATAATTATTGGCACAAAAATTCAAAACGGTTTTTCCATTGACGGTAATTTCCGGCCCTTGTTCACTACTGATGATACGTTCACCCTTAAATAAGCCGGCTGATTGAATACCGGAAATTTCTTCTTTTATCCTTGTTACAAATTTCTCATTCATAAGACAATACGTTTTTGCAAATATACATGATGCTTCTACTATAATACTGATTCGAAAAATCAGTTTTAAAAAAATATCCATGAAATTGTAACTTATCTTTTCATCAAACGTATAATGAACGAAATTGCATTCCAAAACGACAAGAAGGAATTTATGACTGAGAAAGATTACAATGAATGTGTACATCAATATGCGGATAATGTTTTTCGATTTATCATAAAAAACCTGCGTCATGAAGAAGACGCAAAGGATATTGTACAAAGTGCATTTGAGAAATTATGGATCAATAAAAACCAGGTGGAGCATTCAAAAAGTAAATCGTATTTATTTACTGTGGCCTATAATCAAATGATTGACCACCTGAGAAAAACAAAAAGAGTACATTTAAAAGAAACATTTCCGGAAAAAGCATCTGCAATGAAACCGGCACATGACCTGAAAAAGAATCTTCAGGATGCATTAAATAAATTGAATGAAGTGCAAAGAAGCCTGGTAATGCTGAAAGATTATGAAGGCTACAATTATGAAGAAATAGGGAAAATCACGGGATTGAACGGTAGCCAGGTAAAAGTGTATTTACACCGCGCCCGGCTTGCATTAAGATCGTACCTCGTAAGCCCTGAAAATATTGTTTAATTTAAAAAAACAATGATCATGGAAGAAGTGAATAGAAATAATTATGAAGAATATTTCCTGTTATACATTGACAAGGAATTATCTACTGTGGAAGGTTTGATGGTGGAAGATTTTATTCAAAAAAATCCTGACCTGGCTGAAGAATTCAATATCCTGGTAGAAACAAAATTACAACAGGATCATAGCATTTCTTTGAACGACAAAAATGAACTGATTAGAAGCGAGGCATTTATTCATACGGAAAATTTTACAGACATTTCTTTATTGTATATTGATCATGAATTAACCCCTGGAGAAAATCTTCTTGTAGAAAAATTTTACCATGAACACCCGGAATTGAAGCCGGAATTCATTGCCTTGCAAAATACCATCTTGCCACCGGAACATATCATTTTCGCAGATAAGAAAAGCCTGTATAAACACGAAGGGAAAGTCCGCTATATGGCCTGGAAAAAATATGCAGTGGCAGCAGCGGTCTTGCTTTTTATTCTTGCAGCATGGTGGTATTATCCGGCTATCACAAATCAACCGATTGTAGCAAAAAACAATCCCGCACAAACTCCTGCTGTTGAACAAAAAAATCAGCAACCCGGAATAAATCTTAATTCACAAAAAAATAATGTATTACCGGTTCCTCCAATTCAACAAGAGATTATAGCCGACGCGAATAACGAAAGCAATCATATTGAAAATAAAACCGTAAAGCAAAAACAAAAAAATACTTTACCCGAAATACATATTGAAAAAGATTTTGTCACAAACAATTTTCCTCCAAAAGAAATCATCCCGGCAATATCAAAGAATGATGCTACCATCGTTTCTGAAAGAGAAAAATTATTCAGTGAAAAAGAAACTGTAGCAGATAATAAAGAGTACAGCATTACAAACTATGTATATGAAAAACCGGATAATATTATTCAAACCGCAGCATACAAAGAATTGGATACATCACCACAAGATGCAAATCCAGTGGCTATTGGAACCATCGCCATCAATAAGGAAAAATTAAATGGCTTACTAAGAAAAGCAGGGAGCATTTTTGGGAAAAAAGCGAAAGACGAAAAAAGTTCAGAAAATATAAAGGTGGCGAACCTTAAACTAAATTTTAATTAATAACCTTTAATACAATTCAACAATGAAACAACTTGCATGTGCAATACTGGCAGTATTATGCCTACAAACAGCCTGGTCACAAACAGACACCACATTGCCCAATCAACCGGATACAGTGAAAGTGGGCAATTTTATCATCATCAAAAAAAATAAAAAATCTAGTGATGATAATGGAAATACCAATATCAATATTTCCATCAATCCCGGTGACAATACGTATAAGAAGAAACATAATACTATTAGTACAAACTGGCTTATACTTGACCTTGGTTTTGCTAACCTCCGGGATAAAACAGATTATGGTTCCGCTGCTGCCAATAATTACCTGCATGCCAATGGCGGCGCAGCTTTTACAAAAGATGATATGAAATTAAATACAGGTAAATCCTCCAATGTAAACATCTGGCTTTTTATGCAAAAATTAAATGTATCACACCAGGTTTTGAATTTGAAATATGGATTGGGATTAGAAATGTATAACTACCGGTATGATAAAAATATTTCTTATCATAAAAATCCGGCATACATATTCAGGGATAGTGTGGATTTTTCAAAAAATAAATTATATGTCGGATATGTTACGGTTCCACTAATGATTAACATCAATGCTACACCGGGTAAAAGGAATGGTTTTAGTTTTAGTGCGGGAATTAGTGCGGGCTACCGCATTGGCAGCAAGAACAAACAGATTAGTGATGAAAGGGGAAAACAAAAAATCCGGGATGATTTTGACCTCAATCCATGGCGGTTTGCATATGTGGCTGAAATGGGAATTGGGCCGGTTCGCATCTATGGCAGTTACAGCATCAATGCACTGCACCAGGAAGGGCTCGTTCAATATCCGTATGTGTTTGGACTGCGTTTGAGCAATTGGTAAGAAAAATAAATTTTAAAAAAAAACCATTCAAATATGCGAATGGTTTTTTTTGCTTTTTTTTATACATTCATTATACGAACGAATAAAAAATTCCGTTCTAAAATAAAAAATAAACCACGACAAAAATTTACATCACCCCTTTCTTGTTAAAAGTAAATTTCTGTATAAATGAAACGCATTCTTCGTTATGCCTGCATCCTGTTAGTGGTTTTTTTTACAACTTCTTTTCAATATAACAATACGCATAATGAATCGTATTATATTGTAATATCGAAAAAAAAATATGAATTAAAGGTATATGATAGCAAAGGATGGCTCGTCACTTTTCCGGTTGTATTTGGGAGCAATGATTTAAATGACAAATTAATGGAAGGCGACAGGCGCACACCGGAAGGAACTTTCACCATTATCAGTAAACGGATACATGAAAAATGGGACCGCTTTTTAATGCTTGATTACCCGAATGCAGAAAGTTACAAAAAATTCAATGATAGAAAAGCCCGTGGCATGATACCCCAAAGTGCACGTATTGGCGGAGGTGTAGGCATTCATGGCACCTGGCCGCATGAAGGGTACGCCATTGACCAATATCAAAACTGGACCCTGGGTTGCATAAGCATGAAAAACCAGGATGTAGAAGAATTGTTTCGAATGATCCCAGTGGGTACAAAAGTTACCATTCAAAAATAAAATCTATTTTCGAAGCGGTTGCATTCGTTGTTGACAATTTTGGAAAATGTTTATTCATCATGGAAGCTCAATTACTTGCTTTCCCATATACGCATGCAAAACCTCCGGCAATAAAATATTGTTTTCTGTCTGGTTATTTTCCAACAAACAAGCATATATGCGTGGCAAAGCAAGCGAGCTTCCATTTAAAGTATGTGTCAATTGCATTTTTCCATTCTCATCGCGGTACCTGCATTTGAGGCGATTGGACTGATAGTTTTCAAAATTGCTCACACTGCTTACTTCCAGCCATTTATCCTGTGCTGCACTATATACTTCAAAATCATACGTTAATGCTGAAGTAAATCCCATATCACCACCACATAATAATAATATGCGGTATGGAAGCTTTAAAGTGAGCAGTAATTGCTCTATATGTTTTACCATTTCTTCCAACGCTTCATAACTTTTCCCGGCTTCTGTAATTTGAACGATTTCTACTTTTTCAAATTGGTGAACCCTGTTCAACCCGCGCACATCTTTTCCAAAACTCCCTGCTTCCCTGCGGAAACATGGAGAATAAGCCGTCATTTTTACCGGCAAGTCTTCTTGTTTTAAAATTGTATCCCGGTATATATTTGTGATGGGTACTTCCGAAGTGGGAATCATATAAAAATTATCCGCCGGCATAAAATACATCTGCCCTTCTTTATCCGGTAACTGTCCTGTAGCAAATGCCGAAACTTCATTCACCATAAATGGAGGAATATATTCCATAAACCCGGCTTGTGTATTATATTCAAGGAAATACTGAATCAAGGCGCGTTGCAATTTTGCGCCTTTCCCTTTGTATAATGGAAAGCCACTGCCGGTGATTTTCGCGCCAGTTTCAAAATCAACCAAACCATACTTTTTAATTAAATCCCAATGAGGCAAAGCATTTGGGGGCAAGTTTGGTTTAATTCCGCCTTCCCGGATAATTTTATTCTCTTCAGGTGTTTTCCCTTCTGGAACTTTATCAGATGGCAGGTTCGGAATAGTCACCAAAGCATTTTTTATTTTTTCTTCCAGCACACCAAGTTTTTCTGCAAGTGGCGCCAATGTATTTTTTAAAGCAATAACTTCATCTTTTAAAA
>CAYXHX010000207.1:0-5071 GCA_964464835.1 uncultured Chitinophagaceae bacterium
TGTCTATTTTTTGTTGAATCTCTCCGAAAGAGCTGATGATGTATGCAATAGCGGAAAAACGTTGCTGTATGCCGTAAAACCTTTACTCGACTTTTATCCGAAACGCATATTGGTATTGGTTTTGGTGGAACGTATGCATAAACTATTCCCTATTCAGCCGGATTTTGTGGGCCTTTCACTTGCTACCACTGATGATGATTTTATCCGGGTAAAATTGGAGAAAGGAGAATTTTCCGCCATGATTGAAAGCAACTGAATATTTTCAAATAAATTTACTTAATCATTTTTATAAAAAATAAAAAGCATGGACAATACAACTACTGAAAGAATACAAGAATGGCTACATGGAAATTATGATCAGCAGACAAAAGATGCTGTTCAAAAAATGCAACAGGAAAACCCCGCAGAACTCGAAGATGCATTTTATAAAGAACTTGAATTTGGAACAGGCGGCATGCGCGGCATAATGGGTGCAGGCACCAACCGGATGAATCAATATACTATCGGGAAAGCAACACAGGGATTTGCCAATTACCTAAAAAAGAAATTGGGTGATGATGCATTGATATCTGTAGTGATCGCTTATGATAGCCGTAACCAAAGCCCATTTTTTGCTGATATTACTGCACATGTTTTTGCCGCCAATAATATTTATGTGTATTTATTTGAATCGCTACGCCCCACACCGGAATTGAGTTATGCCATCAGTTACCTGAGAGCCAGTGGTGGCGTGGTTTGTACGGCTTCGCACAATCCCAAGGAATACAATGGCTATAAAGCATATTGGTCGGACGGCGCTCAATTGGTACCACCACATGATGCAGGTGTAATGGACGAAGTAGGAAAAATTAAAAGTGTGGATGAAGTAAAATGGTCAGGTAATGATGAACTCATCAGTAAAATAGGGAAAGAAGTAGATACGGCGTATATTCAAATGGCAAAAGGCCTGAGTGTACATCCTGCACAAATTGCTTTGCAGCATGATATGAAAATTGTTTATACACCAATTCATGGAACGGGTATACAATTGGTGCCACAGGTTTTAAAGGCTTATGGTTTTACCAATGTATCTATTGTAAAAGCACAGGAAAAACCGGATGGAAATTTTCCCACAGTTGTCTATCCAAATCCTGAAGAAAGTGAGGCCATGAAACTAGGATTACAGCAGGCTGAAATGTTGGACGCTGATATCCTCTGCGGTACAGACCCGGATGCAGACAGGGTAGGTATTGGCGTAAAGGATGATCATGGGAAATGGATATTGATGAATGGAAATCAAACGGCGGTTCTTGCCTTCAGTTATATGATAGAAGCAAGGAAAAAAAGCGGTAGTTCCGAACCCAATGATATGGTGATAAAAACGATTGTTACTTCTGATATGATAGATAAAGTTGCAGAGAAAAATAATATCACCTGTTACAATGTACTTACCGGTTTTAAATGGATTGCAGCAATGATCAAAGAAAAAGAAGGCAAAGAAAATTACATTATTGGCGGCGAAGAAAGTTTTGGTTTAATGGTTGGTGATAAAGTAAGGGATAAAGACGCCGTTTCTGCCGTGGCAATCCTTTGTGAAATGGCAGCGGTGGAAAAATCGCATAACAGTTCATTGTTTTCAAAATTAATTGACCTCTATCTTGAATACGGTTTTTACCTCGAAGACCTGATTGGGATTACTAAAAAAGGCATGCATGGGCAGGAAGAGATTACAGCTATGATGCGATCATACAGGGAGAACCCACCTGCTGAAATCAATGGAGAGCGTGTTGTGGAAATACTCGATTATCAATCGCAAAAAGGGAAAAATTTATTGAATGGAAAAGAATGGGCATTGGATTTACCAAAAAGTAATGTACTTCAATTTTTCCTGGAAGATGGCACAAAAATTTCTGCAAGGCCGAGTGGTACTGAGCCAAAAATTAAATTTTATTTCAGCGTTCATACCACATTGAACAGTAAAGAGGAATACGATCAAACTCATGAACTTTTGAAAAAAAGAATTGAGGGCATCATTCAATCCATGAAATTGAAAGATTAATTTCTCTATTTTTTTCAATTTACAAAAACCACTTCCGCAGGAAGACATTTTGAAAAACTATACGGACACATATCAGCACAAAGGCTTGCGTAAAAGGCTGGCAGTACAATTGCGTGAAAAAGGCATCAAAGATGAAAATGTATTACAGGCAATTGAAAATATTCCACGGCATTTTTTTTTGGATTCCGCATTTGATAAAATTGCGTATGAAGACCGGGCTTTTCCAATCGGGGAGGGACAAACCATTTCACAGCCTTACACTGTTGCTTATCAAACCGAATTATTGCAAATAAAAAAAGGCATGAAGGTTTTGGAGATTGGCACAGGCAGCGTGTACCAGGCGAGTGTATTAAGTGAAATGGGTGCGCGGGTTTACACCATTGAAAGGCAAAAAAAATTATTTGAAAAAAATAAAACTTTTATTTTTAAAACAAAATATCCCAACATTAAATTTTTTTATGGAGATGGATTCGAAGGGCTTCCTTCATTTGCACCATTTGATAGAATTATTATTACAGCAGCAGCGCCGCTTATCCCGCCAAAGCTGTTGGGTCAATTAAAATTAGGTGGCCACATGATCCTTCCCTTAGATGAAGGAACCATGCAAAGAATGCTCAGGGTTACAAAATCTTCTGAATCTGAATACTTGGAAGAATACTTTGATTATTTTTCATTTGTGCCCATGCTTTCCGGGAAAAAATAAAACCTGCCGGATTTTTCCAACAGGTTTTTTAATCATCATTAACAAAGTTTATTTGCCTCCACCCATACCGCCGGACATATCTGAGTCACCACCGGTGTCTTTGGTATTCCTGCGCTTAAATAAATTTGCGTCTATTTTTCCAAAACGATAACTCAGGTTTACACGCAGCACCTGCGGGTCGCGGTAACGTGTAGAAATCTGTGTAAAGTATGGAGATTCGGAGTAGGTTTTATTAACGGCAGTTCTGAAAATATCATTCATGCTCAGCGATAAGGAAAGTGTATTGGTGCCTTTTATTGCCCAATCTTTTTTCAGGCCGAGATCAAAACTGTAGTTCGGGAAAATATACCCTTGTGTTGTTCCCAGGCCGCTGCTGCCAAAGAAACCGCCACGGCCTCTTCCGCCATTATCCGGAGGTAAGATTGTTTTGGCCTGGTAATTTCCAGAAAATTGTATGGTGAACTTTTTGGGAAGCTTGATATTATTATTCCATTTTCCAAACCAGCTTACCCTTTGATTGCTTACATTCTGCTGTTCAGCGCTCGCATTGATAATGGAGTTATACAAATTCACATTTAATGTAAGATCCCAAATTTTAAAAAGATTAATTCGGTTTGTCAGTTCCAATCCATACGACCAACTTTCATTTGCATTGGCGTATGTATTAAAGACAACTGTATCTTCAGGGTTCAGCGGACTTGGCCCTACATATTGAAAACTGGTAATCAGGTTTGTCGTATGGCGGCCATAAATGGTTGCCAGGAAATTTGAATTATTACTATATGTGATGTTGTAGGACAATTCACCAAGGTCGGTAAATTCAGGTTTTAAGCCTGCATTACCTACACTTAGGTTTTGCGGGTCTGAATAATCAATAAAAGGTAATAGCTGGAAGAAATTCGGCCTGTTTATTTTTCTTGAATAATTCAGTTGTATATCCTGTTTGTCAGCAATTTGATATGTAATAAATGTACTTGGGAAAAAGCTGATAGGGAAGTTTACTTTGAAAGAAGAATCTTTTCCAAGCAAAGTGCCGTTATAATTGGAACTCTCCGCGCGTAAACCAAGCTGGAACCTGAACTTATTTACTTTGAATGAATAAGTGGAATACGCCGCATATACCTGGTCTTTAAATTTGTAATTACTATTCAAAGCGGGTACGGGTAAATATTTCCCGGCAGAATCATTATAAAAAGATTGGATGCTCAGGTTGTCATTGCTGCGGATGGCGGCACGTACACCAGCTTCAAATTTTGTATTTTCAGAAATGGGGTTTTCATAATCAGATTGAATAACCAAATAATCCGTTGTACCACTTCCTTCACTGATTTGTTTTACAGGCAAACCTTTGGGATTACTATTCGGGAGAAATGTATTGGTAACATAATTACCATTATTGGTATTCGTACTTGCATTATAATTGATATCAGCTGTAATATCATGGCCGGATTTTGTAAAGTTGTGTTTAAAACTTAAGCCATACCGGTTGCTGTTAAATGTAAACTGTGAATTAGAAAGCCTGGAACTATATGATGAAAGATTATCATTGATAATAGAATCAATCACCTGGTCATTGATTGAAGTGAACTTGCCCTGTGCTTTACTATATGAAAATGTAAGGGTATTGCGAATATCAATTAAATAATCGAGGCTAGCTCGTGCATAGAAAAAATGGCCTTTGGAACTTCCATCTTCAGTAGAATAAATACTCATAGGTGTATCAGAAATATTGTCCCTGTCGGTAATAGAATTGGAATTTGATTTTCGTTGATTAATACCTGCACTTAAACTAAGATTTAATTTATTATGCCTATAGCTGAGATCGCCACCAAGGCTCATTCTGCCTTTGGAATCAATGCCGGCTCTTACTCCACCATTATAACCGGTCTTTACATTTTTCTTTAAAACAATATTCAAAATGCCTGCACCACCACCGGAAGCATCAAATTTTGCAGAAGGGTTTGTAATAAGTTCCACCTTATCTATCAAGTCTGCGGGGATTTGATCATACGTAAGTGTAGTCGGCCGGCCATCAATAAATAATTGCGGAGAAGCATTCCGCATGGTTACTTTTCCATCAATATCCACATTCAATGTGGGGATTTGCCGCATCACTTCTGTAGCAGTTTGTCCCTGGCTCACAATATTTTTATCTACATTAAAAATTTTACGGTCAACGCCCATTTCAAAAAATGGCTTTGCTGCAGTTTGTATGGTTACGCCTGCAAGCGTATTCTCCGTTGGCTCCATTTTAATATTACCAAGGTCTTTATCAATATTGCTCATTAGTTGCATCATCTGCCCTGCCTGGTTATCTGCACTATTATTTC
>CAYXHX010000208.1:0-5062 GCA_964464835.1 uncultured Chitinophagaceae bacterium
TGAACCAAAGACGGGTTATTATTCTTTAATGCAACCTACCATTTATCCATTATTCAAAACAAGGCAATGGCAGGATAGTTTGATGAAATGGAGTGGCGCAACTACGGATTACCTGGCCTATTTTAAAAATTATTGGGCCGGTAAATTGGGTGGTGAAATGGCATGGGATAAAACATTGCAAGAAGGTGTGATTAACCCGGGTACATCAGTAGTAAAAACCATTACTGATACACTTTCTACCACAACACCAACAATAGCTACCGGTAATTTGGGTTCAGCAATATTTAATAGCGGGGCTGTTGCCACTGCTTCAAATGCTATTGGAGCTACAAAAAAAGTTGGAAATACCGAATTGGTTTTATATCAAAAAGTGGCGATTAGAGAAGGGCAGGGTGCTACAAACCCCTGGTTACAGGAAATGCCGGATCCTATTTCTAAATGTACATGGGACAATTATGTGATTATATCCCCGTCTATGGCAAAATCATTATTGAATATTGATCTTACCAGTACAAGCCAGGCGGATGATTATGAAGTACATCCTGAAAAATATGTGGTGAAAGTAACTGTAGGGAATGAATCTATTTCTTTGCCATCATTAATTATTCCCGGAACACACCCGAATGTAATTGGCATTGCGCTTGGATATGGCCGTACAGATAAAATTGGAAGAGTAGCTGCAGGTGTAGGTAAAAATGCTTATCCATTTGTAAAAAATAATGGAAATGGAGTGCAGTATTTTGTACCTGATGTACAAGTTGCTAAAACAGGTGAAACTTATAAAGTCGCGCTGACCCAAACACATAATTTGATAGATACCCCAATGGGTAAAAGGGTTGAAGTGATGAAGGAAATGACACTTGCTGAATTTAAAGCAAACCCTGATGAAATATTGGAAGAAAGAAGTAAAGAATTAAAACCCTGGGGTGGGCTTGAAAATTTTGAAAAGACTGGAACAATGTTCCCATATTATGACAAACCGGGAATTCATTGGGGAATGAGCGTGGATTTGAACACATGTGTTGGTTGTAGTGCTTGTGTCATTGCTTGTCATACAGAAAATAATGTACCTATTGTTGGAAAAAGCGAAGTAATGCGTTTTCATGACATGCATTGGTTACGGATAGACCGGTATTACAGTGGCGATATGAATAACCCAAAAGTTGTTTTTCAACCATTGATGTGCCAGCATTGTGATAATGCACCATGCGAAAATGTATGCCCTGTTTCAGCAACCAATCATAGTACAGAAGGATTGAATCAAATGGCATACAACAGGTGTATTGGTACAAGGTACTGTGCCAATAACTGCCCGTATAAAGTGCGCCGTTTTAACTGGGCCGATTATACCGGTGCAGATAGCTTCCCGGATAACCAGGATCAAACAATTGTTGGTGTATTGGATCCGGCAGTACATGTGATGAATGATGACCTGAGCCGTATGGTATTAAACCCGGATGTTACAGTACGCAGTCGTGGTGTAATGGAAAAATGTAGCTTCTGTGTACAACGTTTACAAGATGGAAAATTAAAAGCAAAACGTGCAAACCGCGCATTGCATACAGGCGAAGATGGACAATGGGATTTAAAAACTGCTTGTCAGCAAGCATGCCCAACAAATGCAATTGTATTTGGAAATGTGAATAATAGCAAGAGTGCAATTTCGAAAGAAAGGATTGAAAATACAAAACGCACTTTTCATTCATTAGAACAATTGCACGTTTTACCGAATGTCAATTATTTAGTAAAAGTCAGGAATACAGAAGAACACGAAGCATAATAATTATTAGAAAAAATATTTTAACCCCTGCAATAAATCAGGGATAACTAATAACCAGATCAAATGCATCTAAAGTACGAAGCACAAATACGCGAACCATTGGTAGATGGAGATAAGGATTACCACCAGGTATCAGAAGATATTTGCCGCCCTATTGAAGTGAAGCCTTCCAGGCTTTGGTATATCGGTTTTTTTATATCTATAGCATTATTACTATTTGGTGTATGGAGTATTTATGAACAGGTTGTATATGGTGTCGGGCAATGGAATTTGAACAGGACTGTTGGTTGGGCTTGGGATATTACCAATTTTGTATGGTGGATTGGTATTGGTCATGCGGGCACTTTGATTTCGGCTATCTTACTTTTATTCAGGCAAGGTTGGAGAACAGCTGTTAACAGGGCAGCAGAAGCCATGACAATATTCGCTGTAATTTGTGCCGGCCAATTTCCTATCTGGCATATGGGCCGGGTATGGCTTGCATTTTTCATTATGCCTTATCCAAATACACGTGGCCCGGTTTGGGTGAACTTTAATTCACCACTATTATGGGACGTATTTGCAGTTTCAACATATTTTACCGTATCACTCCTTTTCTGGTATACAGGATTATTGCCAGACCTTGCACTGATTAGGGATAGGGCTAAAACAAAATTCAGAAAATGGTTTTATGGTATTACTGCATTTGGCTGGACAGGCTCCACTAAACATTGGCAAAGGCATGAAGCATTATCCTTAGTATTAGCCGGGCTTGCAACTCCACTTGTATTGTCTGTACACACAATTGTATCCTTTGACTTTGCCACATCAGTGATTCCTGGATGGCATACAACCATATTCCCTCCTTATTTTGTGGCAGGGGCCATCTTCTCAGGATTCGCAATGGTACAAACATTGTTGTTGATTCTACGAAAAGTGTTTAATCTCCAGGATTACATTACTTTAGGCCATATAGAAGCAATGAATAAAGTAATTGTGCTTACCGGCTCTATTGTTGGTATAGCATATTTGACAGAATTATTTATCGCATTTTATAGTCAGAACCAATACGAGGCTTATGCATTTTTCTATACTCGTGCAAACTTATTCAGTCCTTACGGTTGGGCTTATTATGGTATGATGACATGTAATGTGTTGTCTCCTCAAATATTCTGGTTTAGGAAATTCAGGCGTAATTTAAATGTTACTTTCTTCATGAGTATCATTGTGAATATTGGTATGTGGTTTGAACGTTTTGTAATTATTGAAACATCTATATTCAGGGATTACTTACCAAGTAGCTGGTCAATTTATTATAGCCCTACAATTTTTGAAATCGGGTTCTATGTAGGGACATTCGGTTTATTCTTTACTTGCTTTTTCCTCTTTTCTAAATACTTCCCTGTAATTGCCATTGCAGAAATTAAACATGTATTGAAGACAAGCGGGCAAAGTTATAAAGAACAAGTTGGAGGCATTGAAGCACAGAAAGTAGAAGAATTTGCAGGTGAATATGCGCATTAAAAGCCACGTAAACATTCATTAAAGGAAAAGAAATTAATATGGCAAAAAAGAAATTTGTTGTTGGCAGTTTTAAAGAAGAATCGGTTTTATTCCCTGCTGTAAAAGCGGTAAGAAAAGCCGGGTATAAAATACATGATGTATTTACACCTTATGCTGTCCATGGCCTGGACAAAGAGATGGGCTTACGCGAAACAAGTATTCATACAGCAGGCTTCATTTATGGAATATTAGGAACAGCTACCGCTTTAGGATGCATAAGCTGGATTCTTGTTCAGGACTGGCCACTAAATATTGGCGGCAAACCACATTTTGCTTTACCGGCATGGATTCCAATTACTTTTGAGTTAACTGTATTATTTTCTGCCGTGGGGATGACATGGACATTTTGTTATCTCTGCCAATTGGCGCCTTTTGTAAAAAAACATCATTTTGTTTTAAGATCTACAGATGACACATTTGCTATGGTGATTGATTGTTCCGGGAAAACCAATCCGCAGGAAGTATCGGCATTCCTCGAAGCCAATGGCGCAGTAGATGTGCATGAGCAAATGGCTGAAACCGGTTGGTGGTTCGGCACTTACGATAAACAACAACAATTATACAGGGATACAACGGTTGATATAGCATAACGAACAGAATTATTTATGATGAAAAAATCAATAAGCATATCTATTTTATCCGGCACTCTTTTGCTTGCAGCTTGCAATGGCCCAAGGCGGGAACCAGGCCACATATATATGCCGGATATGGCATATAGCAGGGCATATGAAACCTATGATGCCCGTGATTCTACCAAATTTACAGAAGATGCCAGTCACCCGGGAGATAAAATCTTTTATGATAATATGCCGGTTGCAGGAACAATTGCCAGGGGAGAAGACTTGCCATTCCCATTAGCACATGACAAACCCGGTGATACCACCAATTATTTTGCATCCAGGCAAATTCAAAACCCTGTTCCACCATTGGATGAAAAAGATATGAAAGAAGCTGAACGTTTATACCTTATAAATTGTGGTATCTGTCATGGAACAGCATTAGATGGAAATGGCCCTTTATATAAGGGAGGAGATGGCCCATTCCCGGCTGCTCCTAAAAACCTGGTAACTTTGGATATGCCGGATGGGCAAATGTTTTACTCCATCACTTATGGCAAAAATTTAATGGGGAGTTATGCATCACAATTAACCAGGCAGCAACGTTGGGAAATCATTCATTATATTAGGTCAAAACAAAAGAAAACAGCCACAAGTACTGCCGCAGTAGCAGCAGCGCCGGCGGCAGATTCAACAGCAGCAAAACCTTAAAAATTAATTTTCAGATACAAACTTTTTACAATGGTATCAATAAAAGAACAATTTGAAATTCCGGCAAAGATGAAAACCTGGGCGATGGCGCTAACCGCAATTGGCGTTATTTCCATCGTTGTTGGTTTTATTTTACACGGTACGGGTACAGAAAAGGAACAATCAGTATTTTGGGGTACCATCATGTACAATAGTATTTATTTTACACTGATCTGTAACGCGTGTATGTTTTTTATTTGCGCAGTAACGTTAGCGATGGGTGGTTGGCACCTTGTTTTCCAACGTGTAGCTGAAGCGATCTCAGTAATGGTTCCTATTTTTGGGATTATTACGTTTGCTGTTTTTTTATACATCATTTTTGGTGGGCACTTGCATGATATTTATCATTGGATAGATAAGGATGCTGTAAAAAATGATCATTTACTAGAAGGTAAAAGCGGCTTTTTAAACCCCACATTTTTTGTAGTATGGT
>CAYXHX010000209.1:0-1828 GCA_964464835.1 uncultured Chitinophagaceae bacterium
GGCATCAAGTCTTTATTTAAATTCCTATGGAGGCTCAGTGATTGCAGGTAATTATTCGAATAGTTCTTATGGGGTAGTAGGAGCCGGAATATATGAAGGGTTGTATGGTTATACCTATGATTCTTCAGGGATAGGTGTTTATGGTTCATCATCACATTTGCATGGTGTATATGGTTATAGCGGTGGTGGCTTAGGTTCTGATCCTCAAGCTTCTTCAGGTGTATATGGGTATAATGTCTCATACGGGTATGGCGTGGGAGGTTATTGTTATGGTGGTTCAGGATTATATGGCTATTCAGAAAATTATATAGGAATCTTTGCTAAAGGAAATGCTTCCTGGTATGCTGGTTACTTTGATGGCGATGTGTATTCAACCGGCAGTTACCTTCCTTCAGATTTAAAACTGAAAAAGAATGTAAAAGATTTGACTTCTGCTATGGACATTCTCAATCAATTGCATCCAAAGCAATATGAATACCGGCAGGATGGAAATTATAAACTCATGGATTTACCAAAAGGTAATAGGTATGGGCTTATTGCAGATGAGGTGGAAAAAGTATTGCCAACCCTTGTGAAAGAAACCAAGTTTAATACAAGAGATGCTCAGCCAGAAGGCCTTGTTGACCCGAAAGATCGTTCAGCTAAAAAGACATCCGTAAAAAATGAAGAGATAGATTTTAAAGCTTTAAATTATACGGAACTTATTCCAATAATTATTAAAGCCATTCAGGAACAACAAGCTACAATTGATAATCAACAATCAGTTATTGCAAACCAACAGCAGCAAATAGATGAATTAAAACAAATGATTCAGGACAATGGTAATTCTTCCGGTTTTGCTAACCCAAAACAATCTTCTGAAAACAATAGTGCATACTTATTGCAAAATGCACCTAACCCATTTACACAAAATACAAATATCCGTTGCTATATACCATCCAATATACAACAAGCAAAACTGGTGGTGTATAATATGAACGGGCAATTACTAAAATCCTTTGACCTTTCAAAAGGTATGAATACTGTTACAATCACTGCAGGTACTTTATCTTCAGGGCAATATATTTATTCCTTACTGGCCGATGGTAAAAAAATAGACTCAAAAAATATGAGCCTGACAAAATAAAACTTTCATTTTTCAGAGGAGGTTGTCCAATTTTTTTGGCAACCTCTTTTTTTATTTTTAATGCCAAAAGAAGTTTATTAAAAAGATACCAAACTAATTTCAAATATACCATGATTATGCAAATTTGATGAAGTATATTTACATATTGAAAGATTGCAAGGCCATTTTTTATTTATACCATTTTTCTTAGTTATTGCAGATTCTAAAGCCAGGAATTTTTCCCCCAAATTTTAATGATTAAAAAGAGCATTTTTCTTTTTTAATATTTTATACATGATTGATGTTTTCGCAGAATATCATTCAATTGAAATTTTTCGATATTTCAAAAACAAAAAAAACACACAATTATGAAAAAGACAATTCAACACGCATGTATGTTAACTTTAATTGCGTTAACAGCATTATCATTCAATTCAAATGCACAGAATTACTGGAAGTTATTGGGCAATAATGGAACGGATCCAGCCATCAACTTCCTGGGTACAACAAATTCCAAACCACTTATCATGCGAACCAAAAACATCGAACGGATGCGTATTTCTCAAGGCGGGAAAGTAGGTGTGGGAATTAATAATCCCAAAGCTATTTTAAACGTTTTTTCTAATGATTATGTTTCGCTCACTAATCCCGGCATGCTTATGCTGGGAAAAGAAAACGGATCCAACATGGCATTGGATTACAATGTTATACAAGCTCGCAATA
>CAYXHX010000209.1:1838-5036 GCA_964464835.1 uncultured Chitinophagaceae bacterium
TTAAATCAACAAATTTATTTAAACTATTATGGTGGTACTGCATATATAGGCCAAAGTAGTACTTTACAAGTTTCTCTTGGAAATATGAGATTAAATGGTATTGCAGGTATTAATGGTGCAACAAATACTTCTTATGCACTAAATATTAATGCAAACAGTACATTAGGCGGTATTAATATAACTGACCCGGTTGATAATACCGGAATTTATATGACAAAATCCGGATTAAACTATGGCATCTTTATTTCAAAAACGAATACAACCAGTGCTGTTGCAACTATAACCAGTACGAATGCCGGCTCCGGTGCAGGAATAAGCGCAAGCAGCGCAAATGGCTATGGTGTATATGGCTCTAATGGTGGTGGCACTGCAGGCGTGTATGGCTATACAGGCGGTGGTACCGGAAGTGTAGGCGTAACAGGGCATTGTACCGGAGTTGGTTATGGCATGTCTGCTTATGGTGATGCAGGTTCCGGAATCTATGCCACATCTGTAAGCAACTATGCCGGGTATTTTGCAGGCGATGTCTATTCAACCGGATCCTATGTTGGTTCAGACTTAAGGCTTAAACAAAATATACAAGATGTAACAAAAGCCATGGATATCATCAATCAACTACAGCCAAAATTGTACAATTTCAAAAATGATGGCAATTATAAACTAATGAATTTGCCGAAAGGCCAGCATTATGGTTTAATTGCCCAGGATTTGGAAAAAGTATTACCCAACCTGGTAAGGGATTCAAAATTTGAAACAGGTATGGCAACTCCACCTGATTTACCAACTGGGAAAGAAGGTACTCAACCAAAAAAAGTATCAACTGAGACCATAGATTTCAAAGCAGTAAATTATACTGAATTAATTCCTATCATGATTAAAGGTATGCAGGAACAACAGGCAATTATTGAAAATCAGCAAAAGCAAATAGATGAATTGAAACAAATGATTCAAAATAATGGAGGCACTTCAAATTTTGCAAATCCAAAATTAGCTACCGAAAGCAACAGTGCTTACTTATTGCAAAATGCACCCAACCCTTTTACACAAAATACAACTGTTCGTTGCTTCGTTCCTGATCAAGTACAGCAAGCAAAATTGGTTGTGTACAACATGAACGGTCAATTAATTAAAACCTATGACCTTTCAAAAGGCATGAATGCAGTAACGATCACAGCAGGTACTTTATCTTCAGGACAATATATTTATTCATTATTGGCTGATGGTAAAAAAATAGATTCCAAAAATATGAGCCTGACAAGATAAATGTAAAACCACATTCATTATCAAAAAAAGGCTGCCTCCAAACTGGGCAGCCTCTTTTTTAAATCGTCAAATTTCAAAAAAAACAACAATTTCCGTTTATTAATATATTTGAAAACAATTACATCATCAATAGCTGATTCATTTTCCCGGCAACTTCCATTGATATGCAGGATCAATATTTTTAATCCTGATTTTTAATTATGAACTTGGAAATAAAAGCTTACAATGAAAAATTAATTGCAGGTGACCAGGATATTTGCAACCAGCTTGCCACCATCATTAACAGCGAATTAATTGAAGCTGAAAGCAAAATCTGGCATGCCCATCCTGTTTGGTTTTTTAACGGAAACCCAATTGTGGGCTACAGTAAACAAAAACCCGGAATCCGGTTAATGTTTTGGAGCGGGGCCGATTTTGAAGAAAATGCTTTAAATATAATTGGAAAGAAATTTAAAGATGCATCCATTTTTTATAATCATGTTTCAGAAATTCAAAGTAAAGATTTACAGGGATGGTTAAAAAAATCCCGGAACATTCAATGGGATTATAAAAACATTGTAAAAAGAAAAGGGAAGCTCGAGCGGTTGAAATGAATCTTTAAATTAAACCATTTATTTGTTGAACATACAAATTTAAAATGATGTTAGAAAAATAATTTATCAATTTTCTGCACGCTTGTCATCAATTAACACCAATCTTATAAACATTATTTTACCGTGTAAAAATTTCATCAATACTTCTTTTGCTTTTCAACTCCTTTTTGAATCATTTTCTTTTTAATACCCGCAGTGAGTCCGGGAAACAGTGATCCAAAAGTTGCAAGTATCCCTCTTGATTTTGGCAGCCACAGTTCCATTTTTGGATTTTCAATGATGGATATAATTGCATTGTCCAAATCCTCCACTGTCAAATATTTCTTTGCAGAAAATGTCATTGCTGCTTCTTTTTTATCTTTCTGATAATCCAGCATATTTGTTTGCACAGCGTCAGGACAAATAACACTTACATGCACATTGTATTCACGTAACTCCTGCGCCGCGGCCATGCTAAAACCACGCACGCCAAATTTGGTAGCGCTATAAATATTGAGGCCCGGAATGGGCGCCAGCCCGGCCATAGAAGATATATTGATAATATGCCCTTGCTTTTTTTTAATCATTTGAGGTGCAACAAACCGGACACCATAAATTGTTCCTTTTAAATTTATTTCAATCTGACGATCTATTTTATCTAAAGATGTTTCATAAATAAATCCGGGTTCTATGATGCCCGCTATATTTAGTAAAAAATCAATGTGGAAAAATTTTTCTATCGTTTCATTTACTACCCGCTCCCAATCTTCTGCTTTACTGATATCCGTTTTTAACAGTAAAATTTTTTCTTTTTCATAATTGATAAAATTTTTTTCCAAT
Organism: uncultured Chitinophagaceae bacterium; assembly: GCA_964464835.1. GTDB lineage: Bacteria > Bacteroidota > Bacteroidia > Chitinophagales > Chitinophagaceae > JAFDXJ01. The sequence goes on from CAYXHX010000209.1 coordinate 4,514, forward strand.
AAATCTGCCTGGATATCACAAGCAACAATATTGCAACCTTTTGCATAGAGCGACTCAGCAATTTTTTTTCCAATACCACTTGCTGCGCCTGTAACAATAGCCGTTTTATTGAGATAATTCATCTCCAAGAATTTTTGTGGTTCAAAATAAATGAATTCTAATCATTATTTATAGATTTGGCAAATTGCAAAAATAAAAATGGAGAAAAAAGTTTGTATCATAGGTGCCGGGTCATCCGGAATTGCTGCTGCTAAAACATTTTTTCAATCAAATATTCCATTTGATTGTTTTGAAAAAGGTTCTAAAATTGGTGGTAATTGGTTGTATGGAAATGACAATGGAATGTCTTCATCCTATTATTCACTGCACATCAATACCTCCAAACAAATGATGGCCTTTTCTGATTTTCCCATGCCGGACAGTTACCCGGATTATCCCAATCATGAATTGGTGTTTCAATATTTTGAAGCATATATGGATAAATTTGGTTTTAGAAACAAAATCAGTTTTAATACAACAGTAG
>CAYXHX010000210.1:0-395 GCA_964464835.1 uncultured Chitinophagaceae bacterium
GTTTTCGATTTAGCACAATTCAAAACAGATGTTGGCTGGTACCTGCGTCAATTGGAGGAAGTGGTGATTCGAACACTTGCTGATTATGGAATAAAAGGGGATAGGAGTAAAGGCGAAACAGGTGTATGGCTTGATCCGCATGTATTGCACAGGGCCAGGAAAATTTGTGCAATGGGCATTCGCTGTAGCCGGTGGGTGACCATGCATGGGTTGGCATTGAATGTAAATACGAGCCTTCATTATTTTGATTTTATCATTCCATGCGGAATTCAAAATAAAAAAGTGGCTTCCATTAAAAATGAACTTGGCCATGAAATAAACATGAATGAAGTGAAAAAGAAAATGAAATACTATTTTGAAGATGTTTCTTTGATGATGCAAAGTGAATCTTACTT
>CAYXHX010000210.1:405-3017 GCA_964464835.1 uncultured Chitinophagaceae bacterium
TTATTCCGCTCTTTCAATGCATCATTTTCATACAGCTGAAAATTAAACCAACCGGCGTGTATAAAGTTTGTTTTATCAATCAACAATTGTGTTTCTTTTACATGATTGATTGTAAATAATTTCTTTCCATTCGAATCAAAAAAAACAATTTTAAAATTTTTTGCTTTAGCCTCCGGTAAATTTATTTGTACATATCCATTAGCATTTGTAAATACAAAGCGGGAAGGTATCCATGTACTTCCCGGGTCAAACAATTTCAATAACACTTCATCCTGGTTGATGGTAAAAAGGCTGTCTCTAGTTTGAGTAATAATGGAATCGCGAAAATGTTTATAATCGGTATAATTTAATTTGGTAAGCGTTGTATCTTCAAAAAGTACTGTGATTATTTGCTTTTCATCCTGCATATCTGTGACAGGGTCAGTAGCATAGCCTGCACCGGCAATCTTCACAGGTGTGAAAAAATACGTACTGTTTCCCAGTACATAAAAAATCCTGTAATACAGCGTACCGTTGCTTGTCCGTTGATCTATAAAACCATTTGCGGGTAACTCAGGAGATGGCGTGGAAAATACGGTGGTAAAAAATTTATTGTCATAGGAGCGTTGCACATTCAATTGTACACAACCATTGCCATACGGGTTTTGCCAACTGATGCGAATATTATTATTTCCAAGATCTGCTACAGAAAAATCCGGTAAATAAGTTTGAGCATTTGAGTGCTGATAAAAAAGAAAAGTACAAAAAAGAAGAGCAAGAAATTTATTCAACATGATGGTAGAAATATTTTTTGCGCAAATATAGCTTGCATGATGTTATTAAAATTGTAAGGTATTTTCCGGCAATGATCTGTTGCCCTGTAAGCCACCACTATGTATAAATAAAATTTTTTCTGAGTTGGAAAAATATTTATTTTTTATCAATGAATGAATTGCGTAGTACGCTTTTGCCGTATAAACAAAATCCAAAGGGAGCCTGTTTTTTTTCCAGGTTTCATTCATAAATTGAATTAAATCTGCAGCGTATTTTGCATAACCTCCAAAATGAAAATCGTGTAAGACATGTAGCTCCTGCAATTTATTTTTCTCGGGCAGCAGTTCACGTATGCCAGCTTCAAGAGAAAAGTTATTTTTAATCACACTGATGCCGAGTACCTGTTGATTAGGAGCAGCGCCCTTTATTAACCCGGCCATTGTAGTGCCGGTGCCAACTGCACAAACAATCCAATGATATTTTTCAAATCCCGGAATGTAGTTAAAAATATCTTTAACTCCTTCTGCGCCTGCATTTCCATAACCCCCTTCATTGATCCAATACAAGGTGTTGAATTTTTTTTTCAAGGATTCTTTATCACGGTAATCCTGCCTCGATACAAAATGCAGGTGCATGCCATATTTTTTTGCATCCATTAAGGTGGCGTTATACACTGCCGGCTCTTCCCCACGAATAATTCCGGTGCAGGGGATACCTGCTTCTTTGCATGCAAACGCACATGCCACAATATGATTGGAATAAGCTCCGCCGAAAGTGGCTACACCATTGGCTTTGGAAGTAATAGCTTCCTGCAGGTAAAATTTTAATTTAAAGTATTTATTGCCACTCACGATAGGGTGCATGGCATCAAGACGCAATACATCAAGAGAAATATTATGCCGAGTAAAGTGTTCATGAGCACTGATGGGCTGAACATATATATCATTGAAATCCATATGAAAAGTAGCGAATTTAATACGGCAAGATTGATTGAAAAGAATTAATTTTGCAAAAATTTTTCAAGAATGAAGCAACCTACATTAGTGATTTTAGCAGCGGGAATGGCAAGCAGGTATGGCAGTATGAAGCAAACACAATCTTTCGGGCCTTCCGGTGAAACGATCATGGATTATTCTATTTACGATGCTATACAAGCAGGTTTCAAAAAAGTAGTGTTTATTATCAGGGAAGATTTTGCAGAAAAATTTAAAACAATTTTCGAACCCAAACTTAAAGGTAAAATAGAAACCGATTACGTTTACCAGCATTTGAATTCTTATACTGAAAATTATACATACCATCCTGATAGAGAAAAGCCCTGGGGTACAGCACACGCCGTACTTTGTACCAAAGGTGTGGTGAATGAACCATTCGCTGTAATTAATGCAGATGATTTTTATGGAAAAGATGCTTTTGAAAAAGCATATGATTTTTTGATGAACCGCTACAATGCACGGCATATGGCGCTCATAGGATATGAATTGGAAAATACTCTGAGTGAACATGGTAGTGTGAGCCGGGGTGTATTGGGTGTAAATGATAACAATGAAATGACCAGGGTAGATGAACGTTTAAAAATATTTCGCAAGGATAATGACATTGTTTTTGAAGAAAATGATACTATTAATATTTTAGCTGCCGGTACAAAAGTGAGCATGAATTTTTTCTGTTTCGGCCCGGAATATATCCAGCTTTGCGATGATGAGTTTAAAATATTTTTAAAAAATCATGGACAGGAATTGAAATCAGAATTTCTTGTACCAAAAATTGCAGATATTTTTATTAAATCCGGGAAAGGTATCATAGAAGTGATTCCTACTTCTTCCAAATGGTTTGGTGTAACGTATAAAGAAGATGCA
>CAYXHX010000210.1:3027-4989 GCA_964464835.1 uncultured Chitinophagaceae bacterium
GGCAAGCCTTGACAAACTCATCCAGGAAGGAACGTATCCAAAGAATTTATGGGCTTAATTTACAAGTGTTTTTTTAATTCATTTTTTTCAGGCTTTTAAAAGAAAGATCCATTGCATCAAACTCGTTTTTTGATTGCAAAGTGAAGTGCCACCATTCTGTCTTTAATTGTATGAAGCCATATTTCTCCATCAACTCTTGTAGAAATTTCCTGTTTTGTAAAACATCATTGGGCAAATCAGTAAAAGCTTGATGCGCGGAGTCGGTGAAATTATCAAAGCCTGTACCCATATTCAATTCTTGCAACGTTTGTAAATTCACAATTGTCAAGTCCACTGCAATTCCGCGGTTATGATTACTTGCTTTTGAAGGGTCTGCCACATAGCGTTCATCATGGATTAATTCCCAAAATTTTCTCTACAGTAAATCCAAAAACGCAAACCCCGGCATCAAAAATTTTCAAGCCCAGGCCTTGTGCATTTAATTCTTCTTGCACTTTCAATAATGAATCTGCTGCAGGCTTTCTTAAAAAAGTAAAAGTTGTATTTGAAGGATACATGCGGCGGTGCATAAAATTATTTTTTCCTGCATATCGCAAATCGAGAATAATTCCTGGAATTAATTGATTCAAGTCAACCATTTTTTGATCTCTGTCATTAGAAATGATTTTTTTATAATTATCTTCACGAACAATAACCGGGATACCGTATTGGTTTTTCGGCACATTTATTGACGATTGTGCAGCCGTAAAATTTGTAATAAGAATGAATGTGCCAAGTAAAAGATAAGCGCTTTTTTTAATCATCATTGTTTTTGCAGAAATGAAAATACAAAATTCCATCGAATGCCAAAACTTTTCTTAATTGCTTTTTTTATATTATATTCATGCCATGTAACTGCTCAAAGAAAAGTGGACACAGCCGTGCGTAAAACAATGGATTCTGTTATCCGGAAAACGATGGACTCTGTTGTAAAAGCAAATACAGAAACAGCAAAGCCTGCTCCGCCTGCCATCAAAAACCCAAAGATCGTTTATGGCATTGCCAGTTATTACAGCCGTAGCCTTGATGGCACGAAAACAGCTACCGGCGAAACTTTCAGGCAAACAGGCATGACTGCGGCAAGTAATTTTTTTAAATTGAATACATGGGTTCGCGTTACAAATTTGCGTAGTGGGAAAAGTATTATCGTTCGAATTAATGACCGCATGCATCCAAGCATGGCAAAGAAAGGCAGGGTAGTGGACCTTTCGAGGAAAGGCGCAACAATTCTTGACTTTTTGGTGAAAGGTTTAATCAAAGTGAAAGTAGAAGAAGTACCAAAAGGTACACTTGAATGAACTACATTTTTTCAGGAACACGTATACCAAGTAACTGCATGCCTTTACAAATAATATGTGCTGTAATGGAAGATATTTTTAACCTTAATATTTTTTTATCTTCATTTTCTGCATTTGCAATAGCGTGTTCCGCATAAAATGAATTATACGTTCTTGCAAGATTGAAAATATATATAGCCAATTTGGAAGGATCGAGTGAACCTGCAGCTTCCTGGATAATTGCAGGAAAATGCTCCGCCTGTATGATGAGGGATTTTTCTAAGGCTTCCAAAACCTGATTGGATTTCAATTCTTCTTTGGGTAACTCCATTTTACGTAGAATGCTACAAATTCTTGCGTATGTATATTGAATAAACGGTCCGGTAAAGCCGTGAAAATCTATACTTTCTTCAGGATTGAAAATCATTCTTTTTTTCGGATCAATCCTTAATAGGAAAAATTTTAAAGCCCCCATTCCAATGGTTTCATATAAAATTTTCAATTCATTTTCATCAAAGCCGCTGACCTTCCCCAGTTCCTCTGTTTTTTGCCGGGATATTTCTTCCATTTTTTCAATGATATCGTCTGCATCCACAACAGTTCCTTCACGGCTTTTCATTTTACCGGATGGTAGTTCCACCATGCC
>CAYXHX010000211.1:0-4978 GCA_964464835.1 uncultured Chitinophagaceae bacterium
GTATTGGCCTCGTAGCTGATCAAAATCCCGGTGATCCCCGAAATGCATATTGGCTGCCGTTTTTCGGCCGTATGACGCCCTTTGTAAAAGGCCCTGAAAAAAATGCGGTGTACAATAATTCTTATGTGGTGTATTGCAATTTAAAAAAAGTTAAGCGTGGATATTATTCATGTACACTGGAGATTCTTTCAAAAACGCCAAAAGATTTACTGCCGGGGGAAATCACAAAATTGATTGTTGCAAGAATGGAAAACTCAATACGGCAACAGCCAGAAAATTATTTATGGAGCCACCGCAGGTGGAAATGGGAATTTGATGAAGAAAAATATGGCGCTCAAAAAATTTAAATAATCAATTCAATACCTCCTTGTTTTTTTCCTTTTCAATATTTTCCAACTTTTTAATACCTGCCCAACCTTCGTTTATATTGCGGATATTATGAATGCCTTGTATTTTCAAAAGTGAACAAGCAATTACACTTCTATAGCCACCGGCACAATGAATGTAAACGTTATCTGTATCTTCAATGCCTGCCATTTTACCCGGGTCTGTCATTTCAGAAAGAGGAAAATTTATGGCATCTTTAATATGCCCATCACCAAATTCAATAGGATTACGTACATCAATAAGACAGAGATTGGAGTCATATTTTATATCCATGGCCAGTTCATCCGGGTCTATGCAAATAATTAAATCAATTGGGTTGCCGTTATTTACCCATGCGTCAAAACCACCTTTCAAAAACCCTGATATTTTATCAAAGCCTACACGAGCTAATCTTGTAATTGTTTCTTTTTCTTTTCCCGGATTGGTAACCAAAAGGATATCTTTTTCAAATGAAAGCAAACTACCTGCCCATTCCGCAAATCTTCCATCAAGCCCAATTCCAATAGAACCAGGAATAAAGCCTTCCACAAAAAGTGAAGCAGGCCTGCTATCCAGAATGATGGTTTTCTCATCTTTCATTTTTTCCAAAAAATCTTCCGGCGATAATGATTGTAACCCTTTCTCAAAAATTTTCTCAAGGCTTAAATATCCTTTTTTATTGATCCGGGCATTAATGGGGAAATATTGAGGAGGCGCTTGCATTCCATGGGTAACTGTTTGAATAAATTCATCTTTAGTCGTTACTTGTAATGCATAATTTGTTTCTTTTTCTTCACCAATTGTGCCCGATGTTTTTGGGCCAGGATTCTTACCACAGCTACTTCCTGGCCCATGCGCGGGATATACAATTACATAATCAGGCAAATTCAACAATTGAGTATGAATACTATCATATAACATTCCTGCTAAATCTTGTGTAGTTATTTCATTTATTTTTTGAGACAGGTCAGGCCTTCCCACTCCTCCTACAAAAAGTGTATCGCCCGTAAAAACAGCATAGGGTTCATCATGTTCATCCAACAATAAATAACATGTACTTTCCAATGTATGGCCGGGTGTATGCAATACTTTGATTTTTATTTTTCCAAGTTTAAATGTTTCATTGTTATCTGCAGGTTGAAAATTAAAACCAGCTTCTGTTTTTGGCCCGAAAATAATTGGAGCGCCGGTTGCATTCGACAAATCAAGATGGCCACTTACAAAGTCTGCATGAAAATGTGTCTCAAAAATATATTTGATGGTTGCATTCCTGTCTTTAGCCATGTTGATGTATTCATCAATATCTCGTAGCGGGTCTATAATGGCTGCTTCCCCTTCGCTTTCGATATAATAGGCTGCTTCACTCAGGCAGTTTGTATATAATTGCTGAATATGCATTTTATTTTTCTGCAAATATAAGATACACCCGCATGATTGTATTTCCGGATTATGCCTCGAGCAAATTTTTTACAAATTTGTTGATATCCGTCAGCCTATCATAATTAATAGAATAGAAAATATATTTTCCTTCGCGATGCGTTTTTACAAGATTGGCTTTACGAAGAATGGCAAGGTGCTGTGATGTTACAGATTGTTCGAGTCTTAGTTGGATATAGATTTCTGTAACTGTCATTTTATGTTGTTGATCCAACAATTTTAAAATTTGCTGTCTCAATTTATGATTGAGGGCTCTTAAAATAACGGCTACTTTTTTAGTTTGAAGAAAATCAATTTTAATTTCTTTTTGGTGTTCTGTATCTGTAAGAATAATATGATATGTATGGTTATGCATTTTTCGGGTACTTAGTATTGAAAGGTTTTAAAACAAACTGATAACCAACATAAAGATACGGAAAATGTATTACGGTGTATGATCTGAAAATGTAGAATAAAATTCTTTAACATATTTTGGTTCACTATATGCCAGGGAAGCGAAATTTTTACTCAAAAATGCGCGGTAAGAAAGTGCAGCAAGGGCATTCTCATTATAGGGAATATTATCAAAAATGGCATTTGTATTATTTGTTATTTTTTTGAACTTTTCAACGCCGTCCCCGACAAATAGAACCTTTGTATTTTTAAAATAATTATCAAATGAGTTTGTGTCCAGGATCATTGCCTGTGGAGCCAGTTCTTCTTTCATTTCTTTATTGAAAAGCGCTGTAAAAACTTCCATCCGGCGTGCATCAATCATTGGGCAAAAGTGGCCATCGAAACCTTTATAAATAGGTGTATTCAACGCTGCAAAAGCCATTAGCCTCAATGTATCCAATAAAATCAGTGGTTTATTAAGTGCATAACAAATCCCTTTTGCACTCGCCATACCTACACGTAATCCTGTATAACTCCCCGGGCCGGCAACAACAGAAACAGCATCAATATCATTCAACCTGAAAGATGATTTGGAAAATATATCTTTTATCGCAGGTTGTACAAAAGAGGCGTGGGTTCTTTGGTCTGTATTGGTAATTGAAGTAACACAATGATCATCATGATTCAAAACAATATGTGCAAGAGCAGAAGATGTATCAATATTTAAAATCAGCGCCATATTTAATTTAAAAAATTTTAAATTTTAGCATTTGACGGATTTCAGCAACAAAGGGGATGGCACATACCGGCTGTCTGTTTCACTCAATTTTTTTAATAATTCGGCGACCTGTGGTAAGCCAATTTTTTCTCCCCATTCAAAAGGCCCGAATGGGTAATTCGTTCCAAGTTTCATGGCAGTATCTATTTCAGGTTTGGTACTTACATCATCATCCAATGCATACCAGGCTTCATTGATAATCATACAAATGATCCTTGCGGCAATCATGCCCTGGATATCCGGAACGAAAATAAATTTCCATTGCAATGCATCCATTATTTTTTTTGTTTTTTCTTCCATAATTTTTGGAGAAACAATTTCAAAAATATTTCTATGTATAAATCCGGGCCATCCATTGAAGCGGACATAATTAGCAGGTAAATCTTTTAATTGCAAAGCAACTGCATTTTTAAAAACAGGTATTTCAGCAGGCAAATTTTTGATAATTAAATATTCGGGCGAAAAATCAAAGAATGCATCAATGTTTTCCGGAATATTTATAAGACTGTTATTTTCAAAAAATTCTACATGTATATCGGGAGGAATATTTTTTTGCAAAAATTCATTTTTTTGATCTTCCGAAGCGCTTACTGCAATAAACATATTAACTTTGTTTGCAAGCAAAAATAAGCTTGCTTTTTGTAGGAAAAAATTGAAGTTGAATTTTAAATAAAGGTTTATGTCTAAGAAAGTTATTATTACAGAAAAAGCACCGGCGCCAATCGGGCCATACAACCAGGCAATTTTATCCAATGGTTTTTTATTTATCAGTGGCCAAATTCCTATTATCCCTGATACAAATGAATTAGAATCAGGGGGCATTGAAAAAGAAACACACCGGGTAATGAAAAACCTGCAGGAAATATTATATACCGCCGGTTTGCATTTTGGTCATGTAGTGAAAACCTCTATCTTTTTGAGTGATATGTCACTTTTTACAAAGGTAAATGATGTGTATGGCGGCTATTTCAGTGGCGACCACCCGGCGCGTGAAACTGTTGCAGTAAAAGGGTTGCCGAAAAATGTGCAGGTAGAAATAAGTATGATTGCGGTGGAAAAATTATAAGCCCTTGTTATGCCAGTTTACGAGCTCCATCACCAGGCTCAACAATATACACTGATGCTTCTTTTTGAAATTTTGCAGCATATTTGTGTAAAATAGTTTCAGCAATTTGGGCAACATGATCCTGTTCTATTAAATTTATTGTACAACCTCCGAAGCCACCACCCATTAACCGGGCACCTGCTACTTCCCGGATATTTGAACTTTCTTCCACTAAAAAATCCAGTTCCGGGCAACTTACATTATACAAGTCTCTCAATCCTGCATGTGATGCATACATACATTTTCCAAATGCTGCAATATTTCCATTCTTTAAATAATTGGCTCCCGATTTTGTCCTTTCAATTTCTTCAATAATAAATTTGCATCTTTTATATACATCCTGATGCATTTCGTTTTTTACAACAGATAATTGTTCCATTGTTGCATCCCGAAAATGCAAAGTTTGAGGAAACTTTTTTTTGATGATGGATAATCCTTCTTCTCCTTGTGTGCGTCTTGTATTATAAGCGCCATCTTCAAGTGCATGTTTTACATTTGAGTTGAAGAGTACTATTTGAAACTTGGATAAAGGGAATTTTATTTTTTTACTTTCAATGTGCAAACAATCAAGTAATAAAATTGTCTCTTTTTCGCCAAACATGCTCGCATACTGATCCATAATGCCGCATTGCATTCCGGGGAAAGTATGTTCGGCTTTTTGGCACATAAAGGCAATATCTTTTTTTGAAATATGGAACGAATTAAAATCATTCAAAGCCACTGCCAATCCGCATTCCAACGCTGCTGAAGAAGATAATCCGGAGCCCACCGGCAAATCACCGCCGAAAACCGCATGGAAACCTTTTAAAGAAAAACCTTTTTGGATGAATTGATCAATTACGCCAAGAATATAATTCTTCCAGCCTGTAGATTTTTTAATCGAAGAAAAATTGCCACTGACAAATTCATCCAATGTG
>CAYXHX010000212.1:0-4957 GCA_964464835.1 uncultured Chitinophagaceae bacterium
ACCCCACCAACTAAAAGAACTGTTTGTAATTATCAAGTTTTTACATTGAGTCATCAAATAAAAATCTTCAATCGGATCTTTTGTAATAAGGTTACTTATAAAATGTACAGGCAAATTATTTGGAATATATTTCCTGGCCATTTTTTCATCATCGGAAAAAACATACAAGTGCACATTTTTTCCTCTATGCTGTTGAATATATTCAATCCCTCTTTCATAATATTTGTATGGGATTTCTCCATACTGGCTTATATTTTCAGGTGTTTTTCTATCTGTACACCGCACATGAATAGCAATGCTTTCTGTTGTTTGAATTTCTGTACAAATTCCTGATAAATGTGCTATAAGTTCTGGGCGAATGGTAAAATCTTTTTTTATAATGTCTTCACAGTGTTGAAAATATTTATAACTCATCCAATATCCTTTAAGAAAAATTGGAGATTTGGCCTTGAAAAAATTGCTATCGAATGAAGCCTTTCTTTCTTCATATACATTCCTGGTATGTGGAGGTTTAAATAAATAGAATATTTCATACAACAATTTTACTGATTGCTTTTCTTCATAAGGCAATCCGCGAATTCTATTATTGGGGAAAAAATAATTCCATCCATCACGAACAGGATGTGATAAATTAAACAATTGCAAATCCTGTGCAGCAGCTATTTCAGGCGTCATTTCAAAATAATTTTCTAACTCATATTTGCGTAAATGGTATCTTGAATATGAATGTGTATATAGTTTTAAAGGTACTTTCAAATGCAATGACAAAGACCTTCCAGCTGCATATTGAAACATCTGATTGCCAAGCCCCATCATGATATTAGACACAATCATTCGCCTGCAAATTTATTTTACAAAAAATTTTTTGATTGATTTAATGATATATTCTATTTCAGCTTTTTTCAACCCGGGATAAATCGGTAAGCTTAAGCTTGTAAGAGCAAGTTGTTCTGCAATCGGAAAATCACCTTTATGAAACCCAAGATGCGAATATGCTTTTTGTAAATGAGGCGGCATTGGATAATGAATCAACGTGTCTATCCCCTGCTCTTTCAGGAATTTTTGAAGTGCATCTCGTTTTTTAGTACGAATAAGAAAAACATGATAAACATGTGTGGCGCCCTTTGAAACAGTGGGTAAGATTATTTCATCCACTTCTGCAAGCGATTGTAAATAATGCAAAGCAATCTGTTGCCTTTGCATAGTGAAATATTGCAAGTACTCAAATTTTACCAAAAGAAATGCTGCTTGAATTTCATCCAATCTTCTGTTATAACCTATACATTCATTGAAATATTTTTTCTTGCTCCCATAATTTCGAAAGAGTTTGATTTTATTGGCAAGCTTTTGATCATTCGTAGTAATTGCGCCAGCATCGCCTAAAGCGCCCAAATTTTTACCCGGGTAAAAACTGGTCGCATTTATATGGCCAAAACTACCGGCAGGTTTTGCATTAAATGAGGCTCCATGTGATTGTGCATTGTCTTCAACAACAAATAAATGATGTTTTATTGCAAGTTGGATAAGGCTGTCCATTTTACAACATTGCCCATACAAATGTACCGGCATTATGGCTTTTGTACATTTCGTTATACTCGCTTCCGTATTCTTTGCATCCATATTATACGTGTCCGGGTCTGGATCTGCAAATACAGGCGTAGCACCGGTTTCAGACACAGCGAGTGCAGTTGCGATGTATGTATTAGATGGAACAATCACTTCATCTCCCCGCCCAATATTCAAGGCTTTCAAGGACATGGAGAGTGCATCCATACCATTGCTCACACCAACACAATATTTAACCTGGTTAAATACTGCATAGGATTCTTCAAATGCATCAACTGATTTTCCTAATACAAACCAATTGCTGTTATATACCTTTTCAAATGCACGCATCATGTCTTTCTTCATGACCTTATTGCAGTATTCCAAAGAATAAAAAGGAATGTTCATTTTTCTTCTAGCCCATTTTCTGTTTCAATAAAATATTTCCCGAAGCGATTCCTCCATAATTTTTTATCCACTTCCTCCAGTTTATTTCCGGCTTCATCCACCCATCCCTGAATTTTGGCAGGCGTTCCATAAACTAAAGCAAAATCAGGTACATCTTTCGTAATTAAAGTACCCATTCCAATCATTGCATAACGGCCAATTGTGATGCCGGCCATAATTTTACAACCGGCGCCTAATGATGCGCCTTCTTTCAATATCACTCTTGAAAATGTTACAGGCCTTGATTTGCTTCTTGGAAAAGCATCGTTCGAAAAAGTTGCATTTGGGCCAATGAAAACACAGTCTTCGACACGGATACCATCCCAAAGATATACACCGCTTTTCACTGTAACATGATCTCCAATGATTACATCATTTTCAATAAATGTATGGCAATTGATATTGCAATTTTTACCAATCTTAGCACCTTTTAAAACAATTGCAAACTGCCAAATACGGGTATTTTCACCTATATGCAACGACGCTACTTCCGCAAGCGGATGGATATGACTCATGTGGATTTAATTTTTTTAAATAATTCATAATCCCTGATATAATCATTTGCATCATAATAATTGGAAGCAAATACCAAAACAATAGCGCCTGAAGAAAAATTACTCATATTGTCCCATATTTTGGGAAGTATATGCAAGCCCATATAAGGCCTGTTCAGGTGTATTGTTTTTTTATTGAGCCCATCGTCAATTGTTATATCAAAACTTCCACCTGCAGCAATTACAAATTGCTCAAGCGTATGATGGGCATGCCCTCCACGGGTTTCACCACCGGGAATGTCATACAAATAAAAAATTCGTTTCATAGCAAATGGCAATTCGACATGCTCGCCAATCGCTGTGATGTTTCCGGCCCTGTTATAAATTTTGGGAAGGTGAATAATGTTGCAATCAAAAACTGAGGAAGCCTGCATTATTTAATTTTAGTTTCTATGAATTCATTAAAGTCACGAATATATTCACTAATATCAAAAGGAGTGTTCGCAATAACAAGTGCCAAAGCATTCGTCGAAAAATTTTGTAGTGTACGCCAGGTCATTGCCGGCACAAATAAACCATAGTAAGAACGATTCAACTGAAATGTATATTCCTTATTGCCAGTATGCAAGACTGCATCAAAACTACCGGATAAAGCAATAATTACCTCATAGGTATTCTTAAATGCATGAGAGCCACGAGTTACACCACCCGGTACATCATAGATCCAGTATGTTCTTTTAATTTCAAAAGGAAAATTTTTAGGGCATTCCAAAAATGAAAGATTGCCCCGTTCATCCAATATTTTAGGAAAATGTATTAACTTAATTTCAGTATCCATTTATTTGAAGGTTCATTTTGAAGTAATAAAACAATTTAAATAGCAAAAAGTATTTTGTTCTATTTCCTTGAGAAATTAAAGGGTAGCGCTGCAATTGCATATTTTATAAAAATAATTTTACCTGTTCGGAAAAAAGCCTGAAAACAATATTGGCTGCAAAACCTATATTGTAAACTATAAAGTTTCTTTGTATAAAAAAGGAGCTTTTGTATAAATTTCTCCCGGTATTTTTTTGAATGGTCAAAACGTTGGTAATAAATGAGAAAACAATTTTTATAAAATTTTAATTCATTCGATGAGGCTGTGCTTAGAGAAAAACCTGAAACTCGGTACAATACTGTAATCTCTGGCATATATAGAAAACTAAAATCTCTGGCGGCACGCAAAAAAAAATCATGGTCTTCATAATCAAGAGATTCATTAAAGGTTTTTAGTTTATCTAAAACATTTCTCCTGATCAATACACTTGGAGAGGAAATAATGAAACGATCAATCAACTCCTCATAAATATTTCCACTCATGGGCTTTTTGTACGTATGCTTTTCAAAATATGATTCACCCCTTTTTTGCCCATCAGCGTCAATTATTTGCATATCAGAATAGATGACTCCAACTGAAGGGTTTTCTTCAAACAATTTTACTTGCCAGGAAATCTTATGGGGCAGCATGATATCGTCACAACCAAAGATTTGGAAAAAATCACCCTGTATAAACGGCAGAGTACTATTGATATTTTTAGTAAGTCCCATATTTTTTTCATGGTCTATAAACATGGTATGCGGTGCATTTCCCTTTATCCAATTTCGAATGATTTGTTTAGAGGTATCCGTTGATCCATCATCGGCTATGATGAGTTGAATATCCGGATAATTTTGTTGCAGGATACTGTTCAATGTTTCTTCTACCCATTTCTCCTGGTTAAAACAAACTGCGATAATGGTAATTTTCGGATGGCTATTCATCATCAATCAACAACTCTTTGAGCTAAAACTGCTGACCAATGCCTGTTATCTTTCCATGCATTAAATCCATTCAATTTCAGAATTTGAATATATTCGTCCAACGGCATTTCCTCCTCCTGGTGAATTTCCATATTTATAAACCGCACATAGCCCAACCAGCTCAAATCATTTTCTTTGAAGATATTTTTTTCAGCGCCTTCTATATCAATTTTTAAATAATCAATTGCAGATAACTTATATTGTTCAATTATTCCACCAATAGTTATTGTCTTCGCTTTTTGCATTTGTTGATTCTTTGTATTTCCACCGGTATTAATACAAAAAGAGTCATCTGGTTTTTCTTTCAAATAAGTTATGGTCCCTGCATGTATCCAAACCGCTTCATTGTTTAAAAAAACATTTTTATAATTCTTGCAATTGATTTTTGCGAGGTTAAAATTATCTTTGTCCATTTCATATCCTATTACCTTTGATGAAGGAAATTTGTTTTTGTAATGGGCAACAGTTAAACCAATATTCGACCCAAGATCAACAATGGTGCAATCCTCAGGTAATTTTAAAGTAGAAGGAGGTAAATGAAACTGGCCATATTTTTTATGAAAAACATATTTCAAAACAATTCCGTCCTAAACGTTTAAAAAAAGTAGAGAAAGTTGATTGTATCTCAAATA
>CAYXHX010000213.1:0-4956 GCA_964464835.1 uncultured Chitinophagaceae bacterium
TGGGATCAACCAAAACAAACTTTAATTGTGAGGGATGTTTTTTATATAAAAGAGAAACCAAAATAGCATTGATGCCTACGGATTTTCCCTGTCCTGTCGCACCCGCCATTAATAAATGTGGCATACTTGTGAGGTCCACAATAAAATTTTCATTATCAATTTTTTTGCCAATGGCAATGGGCAAAGAGAAATGATTGTTTTGAAATTTTTCAGATGCCAGCAAGGTTTTCATACTCACAATACTCTTACGCACATTCGGCACTTCAATGCCAATTGTACCTTTTCCCGGGATTGGCGCAATAATGCGGATACCAAGCGCAGCAAGGCTTAGCGCGATATCATCTTCCAGGTTTTTAATTTTACTGATCCTGATACCCGGTGCAGGGACTATTTCATACAGGGTAACCGTAGGCCCAACAGTAGCGCTGATGCGCTGAATAAGGATATCGTAATTTTTTAAGGTGCTTAATATTTGATTTTTGTTTGCTTCAAGTTCATTGGGATCATGTACAATTTTTTCACTGCCATGCGTTTCCAATAATTCCAATGAAGGATATGTATAATCTCTCAAATCAAGTGTGGGTTCATAATCTTTTTGCGGTGCAACTTTTTCAGGTACTATTTCTTCTTCCTCCTGTGCTTCTTTTATTTCAAGATCAGGAGTAGCAATATTTTCAGTCTTTGTTTTTTTGTTGGATGCAGGCATACTCAGTTCCATCACACCAGGCACTTCCTGTTCATCATCTTTTTCTATTACGGAAAAATCGTGTAAGCCATCAGGGTCATTATTATTGCCCGGTTCCGGCATGATTACGGAAACATTTTTATTCCCTGTATTTAATTTATTCGAAGGCAAAACGTTTGCTGTACCTGGATTTCCCATCAATGGCATCAAATTTTGCGCATCTGATTCATCAAAAAATTCATTTGTTTTTAATACATCTTCATTTTCCAATGGCAACAATTCTTTCTTTTCAGGAAGTTTGAATATGGGATTAAATTGCCATATAAAATAACTGCCAAAAACAAGCACCAATAAAATACCTGTGCCCCAATTACCGATTATTTTTATCAACCATCCACTCATCATATTTCCAACAGCGCCTCCCCAGGAGAAACTGCTGTTTTGAAAAATGAATGCCAATGTAAGGCTGAATATAAGCAGGCCACCAATTACATAACGGATATTGCGGCCCGTATTAAATACTTTTTTTTCAAAAAGCAAATTGATACCCAATACAAAAAAGAAAGAACTGATGAGATAACTCGCAATACCAAAGCCACTATCAATTAATGAATAAGATGTGTATGCTCCTAAAACTCCAAGGAGATTATGTACTTTAATGCCATCCCCGGAAAAAATACTTTTACCCGAACGAAAGACAAGTGATTGATCATTTTCCCATGTAAATAAATAAGATGTAAAAGCTATAAAGAGGAAAATGGAAACCAGTACGGCTATTGCGCCAAGTATTTTATGTGTACGTTCATCCCGCACCACTTCCTTTACAGAAATGGTTGCTTCCTTTTCCAATTTGAGTTTTTGATTTGTTGCTTTTTTATTTTTTGATTTTGTTGCCATGTTGAAATTAGACTTGCAAATATAACGAGGTTCAAACAGAGATTGTTATTTGATACGCCTGAATTGATTTTCAAGTGAAAAAAAATGGGTAGGAACATTTTTTTCCGCCTGGCGTTTTATCCCATCATATAGAAGTATTACAGAACTGGAGATTGAAATATTTTTACAAAAATAAAAAATTATAAAAATACTTTGCAGCATATATACTGTAATTTTATTTCAAAATTATCATCAAACAAATTCTAATGAACGAAATCATTTGCCCAAATTGTAAAAAAGTTTTTAAAGTAGATGAGGCCGGGTATGCGGATATTCTCAAACAGGTTCGGGATCATCAATTTGATGAAGAGTTGCAAAAACGCCTGGCAATTGCTGAAAATGAAAAGGCAAATGCCATTCAACTCACTGAAGCAAATCTTAAAAATTCCTTCCAGGCATCTCTTGCTAAAAAAGAGAAAGAAATGAACGATAAGGCAATGAGCAATGAACGAAATTTTTCTGATCAGTTAGCAAAAAAAGAAGCGGAAATCGCGGGTATGAAATCCAAAATGGAGAAAGCAGAAATTGAAAAAAAACTAAGTGTAAATGAAGCCATTCAGCATATTGAAAAACAACGGGATGAACTGGCCAATAATTTAAAAAATAAAGAATTGGAAAAACAGTTGCTCGAAAAATCCTTGACCGAAAAATATTCTGCTGCGCTCCGTACGAAAGATGAAATCATTAAATTAAAAGATGAAGAAATCATACTGCGAAAAGACATGAAACTCAGATTGTCCACCAAAATGGTTGGTGAAACACTGGAACAACATTGTGAAACGGAATTCAATAAACTACGCGCATCTGCTTTTCAAAAAGCCTATTTTGAAAAAGACAATGATTCTAAAACCGGGAGCAAGGGGGATTATATTTATCGGGAAAAAGATGAAAGCGGGAATGAAATTATTTCAATCATGTTTGAAATGAAAAATGAAGGCGATGAAACCGTTACCAAAAAAAGAAATGAAGATTTTCTCCGGGAACTGGATAAAGACCGCAACGAAAAAAAATGTGAATTTGCCGTTCTCGTTTCATTGCTCGAAGCGGAGAGTGAACTGTATAATAGTGGCATAGTAGATGTTTCACATAAATATACAAAAATGTATGTAGTGCGCCCGCAATTTTTCATCCCGATCATTACGCTACTACGCAATGCAGCTATGAATTCTATGAAATATAAAGCAGAACTTTCTTTAATCAGGAATCAAAACATTGACATTACCAATTTTGAGGATAAAATCAATAAGTTTAAAGAAGGGTTTGCCAAAAATTATGACCTGGCGAGCCGCAAATTTAAAACGGCCATCGAAGAAATTGATAAAACCATAGATCATCTTCAAAAAACCAAAGAAGCATTGTTGTCTTCTGAAAATAATTTACGGCTGGCAAATAATAAAGCAGATGATTTAACCATTAAAAGACTGACACATGGCAATCCTACAATGAGTGCAAAATTTGATGCGCTTCACAATAACACGAAATAATTTATTTTGTTGCAAATCCACGGGTATTGAAAATCCTGGAAATACATTTTTCAAAAAGGAAATTCATTTCATTGCAGCTTTTCCGTTGCCATCATATTAAAACTGCCTGAAGAATATTTTCAATTTTTTATGAATTATCTTGCACGCCCAAAATGTACAATATGAAGATTGGTTTATTGAAAGAAGGCAAAATACCTGCGGATAACCGCGTAGCGCTTACACCGGCACAATGTAAATGGATCATGAAAAATTTCCCGGAAGTGGAAATTTTGGTTCAGCATTCAGAAACAAGATGTTATAAAGATTCGGAATACAAACAAGCGGGTATTGCCCTTACAGATGATCTTTCTTCCTGTGAAATAATCCTTGGCATAAAAGAAGTACCTATTTCTATGCTGCTCCCCGGGAAAACGTATTTATTTTTTTCCCATACAAAAAAGAAACAGGCATATAATCAAAAACTGATGCATGCCCTGATGGATAAAAAAATTACTTTGATTGATTATGAATGTTTGGAACATGAAGACGGCCAACGAATAATAGGATTTGGTTTTTTTGCAGGCGTTGTTGGGGCGCATAATGGCATCATGGCTTATGGAAAAAGAACTGGTTTGTTTGAATTAAACAGGGTTTTTGAAAACCGTGATTACAGGCAATTGATTCATCATTATTTTGGCTTGAAATTACCAAAAATAAAAGTAGCCGTAACAGGCGGAGGCCGCGTGGCAAAAGGCATTGTGGAGATCATGAGCATGATGGATATCCATGAAGTGGAACCGGAAGATTATGTTACAAAAACATTTCCTTACCCGGTGTATGTGCATTTAAAATCGGGCTTATTGTATAAGCATAAAGAAACAGGAAAATATAAAAGAGCAGATTTTCATGAGCATCCCGGAAATTATGAATGCCTTTTCCATCAATATATTCCGCATACGGATATATTGATGAATGGGATTTACTGGGAAAAAAATATCCCTTCATTATTCAATGCAGGGGACATACAAAAAGAAAATTTTAAAATACAAACCATTGCCGATATTACAGATGATTATCATGGCAGTGTGCCCATCAATGAAGGCGATGCCACCATCCAGGATCCCGTGTATGGAATAGATAAAATCACCAGGGAAAAAACCGATCCTTATCTCCCGGGAAGTGTGGATGTAATGGCAGTGGGAAATTTGCCAAATGAATTACCCCGCGATGCAAGCCGTTTTTTCGGAGAGCAACTCATCAAGCATGTATTTGAAGATTTGTATAAAGGAAGTAGCCGAATGATTGACAATGCAACGATTTTGAAAGATGGAGAACTCACGGAAACCTATGAGTATTTAAGCGATTTTGCAAAGCACTGAATGGAAAAAAAATAGTCTCAAACGGTTATATTAGGTTGGGCACAATTTTTTGAATTGATTCATCCCCGGTATGTAATACTTTAATTGTAGGATCGGGGATGCCTTTTACATAAGCGCCTACTTTTTTTGCGGAAGCATTGAATGCATGGTAAACTATTTTTTCTAAATCCTTATTATCTTCCATTGATGTTTCCGCCCAGGAAAACCGTATGTTTTTCAGCAACCATTTTACATTTTTCTGAACAGGATATGTATTGAATTTTGTATGCCAGTTTTTTATTGTAGATGGAATGTAAAGCAGCCTTGTTTCATCTTCTTCCTTAAGAGGCTTAAAATTTTTACTAATTGCATACTCTTTTGAATAAATGGCATACATACCGCCTTTTATGCATCCCAAATGTGAAAACAACCTTTGCCCAAGGTGATTTGCTTTGCCTACATAATACGGAACAAAATTTTTATCTGCATCAAACCAACCCCAAACATATATGGC
>CAYXHX010000214.1:0-227 GCA_964464835.1 uncultured Chitinophagaceae bacterium
AAATTCACCCTATCCATACTTTCAAATAAATTTTTTTTTTTGAATTTTTTATAGGATTGTTTTTATAGGAAAATGCATCATTGAAACAAGAAGTTATCCACAATTGTAATTTAATTGTAATTTTTTTACATGGAATGTTAAAAAAACCTAATTTGCTATTCATAAATAAGCTTAATTATGAGAACAAAAATTTTGATAATCTTGTATCTGAACTTCCTTTGTTAACA
>CAYXHX010000214.1:262-2200 GCA_964464835.1 uncultured Chitinophagaceae bacterium
TTTTATCGCAGCTTTATTTACTTTTCAGCTTGCTTTTAGCCAGAAGCAGGTAAGTGGAGTAATTACTGATGCTAAAGATGGTTCTCCAGTAGTTGGAGCTACCATTAAAGTAGTCGGCGCTAAGACAACTGCTATTTCCGGTGCAGAAGGAAAGTTTTCGATGAAGGTTGAAGACAAGGCCCAAAGGCTTTTAATTTCTTTTGTAGGATATGATGACCAGGAAGTAGCAATAACCGGCGAAAGTTTAACCATTTACATGGTACAGAATGTTACCAACTTAAATGAAGTTGTGGTAGTAGGGTATGGCACTAAAATAAGAAAAGATATCACAGGATCGGTAGCAAAAGTTGGAGCAAAAGAATTAAACAATACGCCTGTTACCAGTTTTGAAAGCGCCATGCAAGGCCGAGCTGCAGGTGTATATGTACAACAGTTGAACGGAAAACTGGGACAGGGAATTACTGTCCGGATACGTGGCGCATCTTCCGTATCTGCCGGAAATGAACCTTTATATGTAGTAGATGGTATCCCCGTAATTACCAATGATCTTTCCGGAAACGGTGCTGCCACTAGCCCATTGGCAGATATCAATATTAATGACATTGAGTCTATTGAAATATTAAAAGATGCATCAGCAGCCGCTATCTATGGCTCCCGCGCATCAAATGGTGTAGTATTAATCACCACTAAAAAAGGTAAACTTGGTACATCAAAAATAGAGTTTGGTTATTTCACAGGTTTACAAAAACCTACCGGGCATAGGGAATTTTTAAATTCAAAACAGTATGTAGATTTCTTCACACAGGCTGCGTATGGAGCTGCCAAGCAAGATGTGATTTATGGCTATTATACAGATTTGGATGAAGCAATTGCGGATGAATTGGATTATGTAAATAGCAGGTTTAAAAGATATTCTGCTGATAATAATGATTGGAAAACAGGAAAAGTAAATACCAATTGGGAAGACCAGGCATTTCAAAGAGCGCCTATTTCTCAATATGATATAAATTTTTCAGGTGGTACTGAAAGGACAAAATTTTATGCCTCCGGCCAATATTTAGATCAGACTGGCATTTTGGTACGCAATAGCCTCAAAAGATATAGTGCACGTTTAAACCTCGATCACGAAGTAAACGATTGGTTATCCGTTGGTATGAATATGAGCTTTGCAAGAACTTTAAATGACAGGATATCCAATGACAATGCATTTGCTACTCCTTTGCAGATGGTTGCACTTTCTCCTATTACACCTTTAATAGATCCGCGTACACATTTATTAAGTGGTGTGCTTGATCCTCTTACCGGAAATCCAAATACCAATTATCCCTTGTATTACAACCCTTTAATCAGTGTGGATAACTCAATATACAATACATTGGTAAATAGAACTCTTGGAAATGTATATGCTCAGGCAAAAATTGTGAAAGGCCTTGTATTCCGTTCTGAATTTGGTATGGATCAATTGAATCAAACGGAGGATGCCTTCTATGGAAGGCTCACCGCAAGAAATACCGGTGTGCCGAATGGGTATGGGTTTTATACAACTGACCAGTTATTGGATTTTAATACAAATAATTTCTTTCAATATGCCCATACTTTTAATGAGAAGCATGATTTAGAAATGGTACTTGGATCTAGTTTTCAAAAACAAACTTCAGCATTTGCAGAGGCTGATGCAGAAAATTTTCCAAGTGATGCATATAAAAAATTATCAAGCGCTGCTTCAAAAACAAATGCACTTTCTTCTTCAACAGCATTTAGCTTTTTATCTTATTTCATGCGGGCAAATTATAAATTCAATAACAAATATCTCATTGCATTGAGTGGCCGGTATGATGGTTCATCCCGTTTTGGTACCAATAACAGGTATGGCTTTTTTCCTGCCGGATCTGTGGGATGGGTACTTAGTGAAGAAAAATTCCTGCAGGATTCCCGTTG
>CAYXHX010000214.1:2210-4904 GCA_964464835.1 uncultured Chitinophagaceae bacterium
ATCCCGCGGCTTATATTCCGGCAATGGCGGTTATGGTGGCATTGCAGGCCAAAGGCCGGATCAAATAGAAAACCCGGATCTGAAATGGGAAACAACAGCAGGCTCTGATTTTGGCTTTGAATTGAGTACTTTTAAAAACAGGATAGAAATTGAATTTGATTATTATACGCGCAATACGAGGGACCTGTTATTAAATGTAGAAATACCGGGTACTTCAGGCTTCTCTACACAATTTAAAAATGTAGGAAACCTGGAAAATAAAGGATTTGAAATAACACTGAATACGACCAATATTTCCAGTCATGATTTCAGGTGGACTTCTTCCCTGAATTTTGCAAAAAATAAAAATAAAATTACCAACCTGAATGGGCAAATTCTTGGAACGGATGTAAATAAAGCCATTGAAGGATTGCCTTTGGGTGTATTTTATACAAAAGAATTTGCCGGAGCAGACCCTGCAAATGGCGATGCTTTGTATTATAAAAATACATTGAAGAGTGATGGTTCTTTAGACAGGTCAACTACAAATGATTACAATGCTGCTGCCGATGTAGTAGTAGGAGATCCAAACCCTGATTTTGTGTATGGTTTTGGAAATACACTGAGCTATAAAGGAATTGTTTTAGATATTCTTTTACAGGGAGTTTCTGGTAACCAAATATATAATGGAGGTGGCCAGTATATGTCAGCAAGCGGTAGTAATGGTTTTGATAACCAAACGCTCGATCAATTAGATGCCTGGCAAAATCCCGGAGATATAACCATGATTCCTGAGGCGCGTTTATTTTATCCAAATGGTACAGACCCTTCCAGCCGTTTTATTTCAGACGGTTCCTATTTAAGGGTTAAAGCTGTAACATTGAGTTATAGCCTGCCGGCATCAATTATTTCGAGGTTCAAAATCAGTAATGCCAAAATTTATGCAAGGGCTCAAAATCTTTTCACTTTTACAAAGTATGAAGGTTGGGACCCTGAAGTGAATGCGGATTACCAGGCGGATAATATCAATCTTGGACAGGATTTCTATTCTGCGCCGCAAGTAAAAACCATTGTTTTTGGTATCAACTTAAGTTTCTAAAACAACCATTTAAAATTCAAACAAGAAACAATGATCCAAAACATTAAATATTTTCAAATGAAAAAAATAAATATAAAAATAACTACGCTTTTTATCCTGTTTTTTGCCTGCTTATCCTGCAATAAACAATTGGATATAAAGCCTACACAAAGTGTAGAAAATAGCGAAGCATTACTTACCAGCAATGATGTAGAAGCCGCTTTGGTCGGGTCATACAGCGACCTGGTTGACTTTGACATGTATGGTGGCGGCATCTTTGTATGCGCAGATTTACTGGGGGATAATAATGAATTGGAATGGTCGGGTACATACCAGGGAATGACACAAATTTATACGAAATCAATTCCTGTAGATAACCAATTCGTATCTGATACATGGTTGGCAGGATATACAGCCATCAATGATGTGAATAATGTGCTGGGCGCATTGGATGTAGTGTTGGATGAAAAAAAGGACCGTGTAGAAGGTGAAGCGAAATTCATTCGTGGTGCATGCCTTTTTGATCTTGTAAGAATGTTTGGCAAAGCCTGGAATGATGGAAACCCTTCTACCAATCCTGGCGTGCCTATCGTACTTACTGCAACTACAATTATTACAGGTGAAAGCCAATTGCCCAGGAATACTGTTGCCGAAGTATATGCACAAGCAATCAAAGATTTAAAAGATGCAGAAGCATTGCTTCCTGCAGAAAATGGATTCTTTGCCAACTCTGTTGCCGCTTCTGCTATGCTTGCACGGATTTATTTACAACAAGGCGATTATGAGAATGCAGCAAATTCTGCCAATAAAGCGATTACTGATGCACTTGATAATGGTTATGGCTTAAATGCAAAATATGCAGATGAATTTCCAAATCCATCAAGCCCTGCACCTGTACCCAATACACCAGAAGACCTTTTTGCCATGCAGGTTACAACAAGTTCCGGCACAAATGTGTTCCAGGAATTTTATTCTGCCAACGGGCGTGGCGATATAGCTATTTCAGATAAACATCTTGATTTATATGAACCGGGTGATGATCGCTTAAATCTTTTCTATACTTCAGGTGGATCCACATATACAGGAAAATTTGAAAACCTTTATGGAAATGTACATATTTTAAGGTTAGCTGAAATGTACCTTGTACGTGCAGAAGCCAACTTCCGCATGGGTACATCTATTGGCGCAGATCCGGTTGATGATATTAACACCATCAGAAACCGCGTGAATTTACCGGATTATACTTCCGGAGAATTAACACTTGATAAAATTTTACTCGAACGTAAACTGGAACTTGCTTTTGAAGGGTTTACCTTACATGATTTAAAAAGAACGGAAAGCGCTGCCGGTGTTTTCAATTGGAATGACCCAAAACTTGTTTATCCAATTCCTCAAAGAGAATTAAGGGTAAATGCAAATCTTACTCAAAACGAGGGTTATTAAACAGCATTGCAGAAAATTTTTTCAAACCCGTTTCATACACATGAAGCGGGTTTATTTTTCTCCCAATAAAACAGTTGCATAAGCCATTACGCCTTCTTCCCGGCCAATAAATCCAAGCCTTTCAGCCGTTGTGGCTTTAATAGAAATATCATCTAAGGAGATATTTAAAACGTGAGCAATCACTTCACGCATTT
>CAYXHX010000215.1:0-4872 GCA_964464835.1 uncultured Chitinophagaceae bacterium
TCAGTTGCCGAAGGAACAGTATCTGCTGTTTTCGATTTGGGCAATGCCCAAACAGTAGTGATCAGGCATGGTAAATATTTTACTGCCTATAGTAATATGAATGGTATTGCAGTCAATAAAGGAGATAATGTAAGAGCCGGGACAGTTTTGGGAAAAGCAGCCATGGGTGATGATGGCGATGGCCAAATTATCTTTATGGTCAGCAATGATAAAGATGTAAACCTGAACCCGGAAAGTTGGCTTCGGTCCCGGTAAGTTTATAAACTGAGATTTGTATTTGAAAGCATATTTGCTACACTTTCCTGTAATATCAATTGTTTGCGTTCCTGGAAAATGCTTGCTTTTTCTTCGGGCAAATTCAACATATATTGTTTGCCGCTTTTCATTGTACCCGTGAATGATGGGTTCAATTTATTAAACGCAGTGATATCCATATCAATATTTGATGCAATCACAGAAGCCAGGTATTTTCCCTCAACAGGAATGGAAACTATTCCGGACTGCTGCTTGTTTTCTTTTTGTGAAAGCAACTCTTGCTTTTCTTTAAAATGATTGATTTCTGAAACAGTCATTGTAGTATAGCCACCACTGCCTTCAAAAAAATATTGTGTGGCAATAAACTTTTTTACATGGTTCCTTGTTTCGGTAGGAAGGTAATATTGCAAATCCCAGAAATCTGTGCTACCAGATTTTTGAATTGCCTGTTTTACACGTCCTTCACCGGCATTATATGCAGCAACCACGAGCAACCAATTTCCAAACTCATCATACAATTCATTCATCAATTTGCATGCTGCAACTGTACTTTGGGTAAAATCTGTACGCCCGTCTTTTCCATTTTTACCAATTAATCCAAATCGTTTCGCTTCATCGGGCATCAATTGCCATGGGCCCTTTGCGCCTGCCCACGAAACCAATTTAGGCTGGAGGCTGCTTTCAATAACGGACAAATATTTCATTTGTACAGGAATCCCATTTTCTGTAAGGATTTTATCATATAAGGCAAAATAAGGTCTTGCCCAATCCTGCATTTTCGTAAGATCTGTTTTTTCCCTTTTTATATATGCATTCACAAATGATACAGATTTTGGGTTTAAAGCAACCCGCACATCTGTAAGATTTACTGCAGTAGCAGAACTGCCGGGAATCAATGATTTGAATTTTTTTATTGAATCTGTGGTATCTTTTATATGAGAAACCATTCTCAAATTGTACTGGCTATCATCCGTAAAGGACATGATGGAAATGGTAAAAAGCATTGCCACTGCAAGGCTTGCCGAGAACTTAAAAGTGTGAATTGAAAAACAATTTTTAAGCCGAAAGAACTTTTGTTTCATTTTCTATTTTTTAAAGCGTTGAAAAAGAATCCGGAGGGTTAAAAAGAAAATGATGAAAGACCCTGCCTGATTGAATTAAACCTAAAAAAAATGAACTTACTTTCTATACTTTTTCAATAGCATTCCTGAAAAACCGAGCAAAGATAAATCATTTTTTTGAGATGACATCGCCTGAATACCAAACACCATGCCAGAACTATGTTTGTACAAGGGAAGGCTGATAGCAGGAATACCTGCAAGATTGGCAAATACTGTATAAATATCTGATAAATAACCAGTTGTGGAATTATTTTCCTGCAATCCTATTTTTCCTGGAATTGAAGGGACTGTAGGTAAAATGATAAAATCATATTGATGGAATATTTTCCCCGCTAAATCAAAGATTAATTTACGAACCTGCTGTGCCTTTTTAAAATAGTGATCATAATAGCCTGTACTTAAAACAAATGTTCCCAGCATAATCCTTTTTTTGACTTCCCATCCAAATCCTACACTCCGGTTTTTTGCATAAAACTCCTGCAGGCTTGTACTTTTTTCGTTGGATCTAAAACCAAATCGCACACCATCATATCTCGATAAGTTGGAAGATGCTTCTGCGGTAGTTAAAATATAATATGCCGGCACAATAAAATCTATTAATGAAAATGAAACCGGCTCCACAGTTTGCCCATCCCTTTTTAATTGAACAATTGTATTTTCAATACCGTTTTTTATTTCAGGATCAAGCCCTGCATGGGAAAGGGTTTCCGGTAAATATGCAATTTTGAAAGTTGATTTTTTGGGGTTGATTTCAGTTGAATTGTAATTTGATCGCGGCCTTATGGTGCTATCTTTCACATCTTCACCTGATATAACCTGGAAAATTTTTTCAACATCTTCCATATTATTAGCTAAAATACCAATCTGATCAAAAGAGGATGCATATGAAATAAGGCCATGCCTTGAAATTTCGCCATATCCCGGTTTAAAACCAATAATGCCACAATGATCTGCCGGTTGCCGCACAGAACCACCCGTATCACTACCCAATGAGGCCATGCAAAGACCCGCTTGGACCGCTACTGCCGAACCGCCTGATGAGCCTCCGGAAATTCTTGATTCATCCAACGCATTTTTAGCTGGGCCATAAATTGGATTTTCATTCCTGTTGCCCATGGCAAATTCATCGCAGTTTTGCCGGCCGATAATAACTGCCCCTTCTTCCAATAATTTTTCTACCGCAGTCGCTGAATAAACAGATTGAAATGATTGCAGCATTTTGGAACCTGCTGAAACTGAATGATCTTTAAAACAAATATTATCTTTAATACCAATGACTACGCCGTGCAATTTTCGGAGTGGTTCTCCATTTCTAATTTCCTCATCTAAAAAGGAAGCTCGTTTTTGTGCTTCCTCTTCAAATATTTCTATGAATGAATTGAGACGGTTATTTTTTTTTATTTCCTGCAAGTAATGCGATACGGCTTGCGTACAAGTCTGACAGCCATTGACCAATTGCCGATGATAGTCATTGATTGAAGCGAATATAAACACGTGCTTCTTATGATTATTGCTGTGTAGTTGTATTTACAGGAGTAGCTGTTGTTGGAGGAGCTGTAGTGGAAGTTTTTTGCTTCATATTGTCCTCCAGTTCTTTTTTTACATTATCCTTTGCGTCATTAAATTCCCTGATTCCTTTTCCCAGGCCACGCATAAATTCCGGGATTTTCCGGCTTCCAAAAAGGACAAGAATTACTACTGCAATTAATAATATTTCCTGAAATCCTAAGTTGCCCATAATAATTGTATTTAAAAAGTGAATAACAAAGGTATAAAGAAATGAATGGATTAAATGTATTCTAACAAATATTTTATTCTTACAGCAAATCCAAGCGGCGAGATCATTTTCTATTGAGATTCAAAAGCCCCCGGATTTTAGAAACGCCTTTCTTTAATCCTGGCTCTTTTACCACTTCTTTCTCTTAGGTAATAGAGTTTTGCCCTGCGTACTTTCCCTTTTTTATTTAAAGTAATGGAATCCACGTTTGGTGAGAAATAAGGGAAAATCCGTTCTACGCCTACTCCATCCGATATTTTCCGAACAGTGAAAGTTGCAGTAGTTCCGGATCCCTGGATTTTTAAAACATCCCCGCGAAAAATCTGGATACGCTCTTTTCCGCCTTCAATAATTTTATAATTTACGGCAATATTATCCCCTGCTTTAAACTTGGGGAATTCTTTTTTACCGGTTAGTTGATCATGTACAAATTGTACTGCTGCGTTCATGGCTCAAATTTTAAGGATTGCAAAGGTAGAAATAAAATATGGAAAATCTGTTTATTTAATAAATATTTTATCGGGCTACATGAATAGCACGTTTTTCACGGATAACAATCACTTTAATTTGTCCAGGGTATTTCATCTCAGTCTGTATTTTTTGAGCAATTTCAAAACTCAATGAATCGCTTTCGGTGTCCGTTACCTTATCGGCTTCCACAATAACCCGAAGTTCCCGGCCTGCTTGAATAGCATAAGCTTTTTCTACCCCGGGATAAGAAACAGCCAAAGATTCGAGATCTTTGATCCGTTGTATATATTGTTGCATCATTTCCCGCCTCGCGCCCGGCCTTGCACCACTTATGGCATCACATGCTTGCACCACCGGTGAAATCACATATTGCATTTCCATTTCATCATGATGTGCGCCAATTGCATTCACTACTGCGGGATTTTCTCCATATTTCTCAGCTAATTTCGCACCTAATAAAGCGTGGCTTAATTCAGTTTCTTCATCCGGCACTTTTCCAATATCGTGTAAAAGCCCGGCTCTGCGTGCAAGCTTTGGATTAATGCCCAATTCAGAAGCCATAATACCACATAAATTGGCTACTTCCCGGCTATGCATCAATAAGTTTTGACCATATGATGAACGAAACCTCATTTTCCCTACAATACGAACCAATTCTTTATGCAGTCCGTGTATGCCAAGGTCTATCACTGTTCGTTCGCCTATTTCAATAATTTGTTCTTCTATTTGTTTCCTTGTATTTTCAACCACTTCTTCGATTCTTGCAGGGTGTATACGACCGTCTGCTACCAATCGTTGCAAACTAAGGCGTGCTATTTCCCTGCGTAAAGGATCAAAACAAGAAAGCAAAATAGCTTCAGGCGTATCATCTACAATAAGATCCACGCCGGTTGCAGCTTCCAATGCCCTGATATTCCTGCCTTCACGCCCGATAATCTGGCCTTTGATTTCATCAGATTCGAGGTTAAAAACAGAAACCGTATTTTCAATTGTTTGTTCTGCAGCAGTTCGTTGAATAGATTGAATAACTATTTTGCGGGCTTCCTTATTGGCTTTAAGTTTTGCATCTTCTATAATTTCTTGTTGAATGGACAGTGCACTTGTTTGTGCTTCTTGTTTAAGGCTCTCCACCAATTGTTTTTTTGCTTCTTCAGAACTTAGCCCGGAAATCTTTTCAAGCCGGCGAATATGTTCTTCCTGGTGCTTTTCCAGTTCCGTTCTTTTTTTATTGACAACTTCTATTTGCTT
>CAYXHX010000216.1:0-4859 GCA_964464835.1 uncultured Chitinophagaceae bacterium
AATATGGCATCTGCAAATGTACTCACCTGCGAAGGAGCGCCCGGAAATAACAATACCGGGATATTACAGGAGGCTTTGATTTGGCTGATACATTCATCCACATTATTGGAAATGACAAGGCTGCCACCTACGAAAAAATAATCAACCTTGGCGTCCATGGCTAAACGGATGAGTTTATCCGTTTTTGGTACATCTACTTTATCCGGGTCTATCAGTACAGAGAAAGATTTCCTGCCCGATTTTTTCCTTTCTACAATCTGCTGGTATAGCTTTTGCTTCATACTTTGGTTAAGGTGCTTCTTACAAAAATGCAACATATTTTTTGATTCATGCGAATAATTTCAAATGTGACTAATATAAATCAAATCTTTATTAAATACATCATTTCAGTTTGCACTTTTTTTAGATAAGATTGGCTATGCCAGATTTTTACAAAAAAAAATTTTTAAAATTCTTACAGGGTGAATATGCAAGCAGGTAAAGCTTCTGAATTCTTATCCACATACTGTGTATATTTCTATGCAGGTTTTTTCAAAATAGAAAGATATTTTCGTCAACCGCTTAACATTTAGTTAACCAGGAAATAGTTACCTTTTCATATATTTTAAAATACTTGAGTATGGCTTCAAAACAAAACAAAAATGGCCTGGCATTCCAGCGACAATTTACACAGGAAGGAAAAACTGCGTATGAACTTTTCGATTATGATTACCGCACCAGCATCATTCGCAATACAAATGGTGAAGTGGTTTTTGAAATGAACAATGTAGAAGTGCCTGCCGGCTGGAGCCAGATAGCTACCGATATTCTTGCACAAAAATATTTCCGTAAAGCAGGCGTACCACAAGCAGACGGCAGCCTTAGCAGGGAAACTACCATAAAGCAAGTAGCACATCGTATGGCCAATTGCTGGCGTGTTTGGGGAGAACGTTATGGGTATTTCGCAACAAAAAAAGATGCCCAGGTGTTTTATGATGAACTGGTATTTAGTATCCTCAATCAATCCTGTGTACCCAATAGCCCGCAATGGTTTAATACTGGATTGCATGAAAGTTATGGCATCACGGGTAGCCCGCAAGGCCATTACTATGTAGATGCAAATGATGGGGAATTAAAAAAGTCCACCAACGCATATGAACGCCCGCAACCACATGCCTGTTTTATATTGAGTGTAAAAGACGATCTTGTAAATGAAGGCGGCATCATGGATCTCTGGACACGTGAAGCACGCATTTTCAAATATGGTTCAGGGGTAGGAACAAACTATTCACAAATCCGCGGAGAAGGCGAAAAACTCAGTGGTGGCGGTACTTCAAGTGGCTTAATGAGTTTTCTGAAAATTGGTGACCGTGCAGCAGGCGCCATTAAAAGTGGCGGTACTACACGCCGCGCTGCAAAAATGGTTTGCCTCGATCTCGATCATCCGGAAGTGATGAAGTTTATCAACTGGAAAGTAGAAGAAGAAAAAAAAGTGGCCGTATTAATTGAAGGTGGCTATGATAACAGTTATGAAGGAGAAGCATACCTCACGGTATCCGGCCAGAATTCCAATAACTCTGTACGTATTCCCAATTCTTTTTTCAAAGCATTACAAGAAAATGGCGACTGGGAACTGAAAGCCAGGACAGATGGCAGGACCATGAAAAAAATTCCCGCACGTGAAGTTTGGGATTCCATTTCCTATGCAGCATGGCGCTGTGCAGATCCCGGGTTGCAATATGACACTACAATTAACGAATGGCACACTTGCCCGAAAGGCGGCCCAATCAATGCCTCAAATCCATGCAGTGAATATATGTTCCTGGACAATACTGCCTGCAATCTTGCTTCTGCCAACCTCATGAAATTTTTTGATAAGGATACCAATAAATTTGATGTTGCAGGTTTTGAATATACCTGCAGGCTTTGGACCACAGTTTTGGAAATTTCTGTATTGATGGCACAATTTCCTTCAAAAGAAGTAGCCCAATTGTCCTATGATTATCGCACTTTAGGGCTTGGTTTTGCCAATCTTGGCACTTTATTAATGGTTAGCGGTATTCCGTATGACAGCGAAAAAGCCCGGGGAATAGCAGGTGCTATTACAGCAATCATGACGGGAACTGCATATAAAACCTCTGCAGAAATGGCTGCTCATTTAGGGCCATTTGCAAAATATGCAGAAAATAAAGAAGACATGTTGCGCGTGATGCGCAATCATCGGGCAGCAGCCTATGATGCCGAAGATGCTTATACCGGCCTGGAAATAAAACCAATGGGAATAGAAGCAGCACATTGCCCGGATTATTTATTGAAAGCAGCTACGAAAGCCTGGGATGATGCAGTACAGATGGGCGAAAAATATGGCTACCGGAATGCCCAAACCACTGTAATAGCGCCAACCGGTACAATCGGTTTGGTTATGGATTGCGACACTACGGGTGTAGAGCCTGATTTTTCTCTTGTAAAATACAAGAAACTCAGTGGAGGAGGTTATTTTAAAATCATTAATCAATCTGTACCAAATGCTTTAAAAAATTTAGGGTATAGTGAAGAAGAAAGGAATGCCATTGAACAATATGCTGTTGGATCGGGCAATTTTGAAACATCTCCCTATATCAATAATTCCACATTAAAAGAAAAAGGATTTTTAGCTGATGAAATAAAAAAATTAAATGCAGCTGCAAAATCGGCATTCGAAATAAATTTTATTTTTAATGCCTATACCTTAGGCAATGAATGCCTCGAAAGGCTTGGATTCACGCCTGCACAATATAATGCTCCCGGCTTTGATATGCTGGAAGCCTTAGGATTTACAGATGCACAAATAGAAGCTGCCAATGATTTTATTTGCGGCACCATGACTTTGGAAGGCGCACCGTTCCTGAAAGATGAACATTTACCCATATTTGATTGCGCCAATCGCTGTGGTAAAAAAGGAGAACGTTTTATTCATGCACATGGCCACATCCGCATGATGGCAGCATGCCAGCCTTTTTTAAGCGGCGCTATTTCCAAAACCATCAATTTACCAAATGAAGCTTCCGTTGCTGATATTGCAGACAGTTATATCCTTAGTTGGCAACTTGGTTTAAAAGCAAATGCTTTATACAGGGATGGTTGTAAATTATCCCAGCCCCTCAGTACAAAATCAGATAAGAAAAAGAAAAAATCTGAAAACGAAGAAGCCGTTGCTCAAATGGAGGAAAAAGCCCCTGTTGTATCTACGCCAACATTAGCTGATCTTACAGTAGAACAATTGCTGGAAGAGATTACACAACGGATGCAGCAAAGCAATGACACTGTTTTAAAGCGCCAACTTTCTCAGATTGTTGAAAGAAAAACGTTGCCATCCAAACGCCGCGGTTTTACACAGAAAGCAAAGATTGGCGGCCAGGTTTTGTTTTTACGCACAGGAGAATATAGCGATGGCACTTTGGGTGAAATATTTATTGACCTGGCAAAAGAAGGCTCTACCCTTCGCAGCCTGATGAACTGTTTTGCCATAGCTATTTCTGTAGGTTTACAATTTGGTGTGCCTTTGGAAGAATTCGTGGAAAAATTTGTGTTTACTAAGTTTGAGCCTGCCGGTATGGTGGATCATCCAAATATTAAAACGACTACATCCCTTATTGACTTTATTTTCAGGGCATTGGCGTATGAATATTTAGGCCGTACAGACCTCGTGCATGTGTTGGATAAGCC
The DNA here is from genome assembly GCA_964464835.1 of uncultured Chitinophagaceae bacterium. Classification (GTDB taxonomy): domain Bacteria; phylum Bacteroidota; class Bacteroidia; order Chitinophagales; family Chitinophagaceae; genus JAFDXJ01. Next base: position 3,685 of record CAYXHX010000216.1, read on the forward strand.
TGAAATCAGCAATATGGGAAATGTAAAAGAAGGCATTTCCCTTATGGGAAAACCGGCATTGAGTACCCTGCATGTGAGCAGGCCTGAAATACAAGCCGCTATGTCCAAAAAAAACCACCAGGAAACTGAAAACCTGGATGCCATGAATACCGCCATGAAAAACATGCAAAGCGATGCTCCTGCATGCAATGTTTGCGGCCATTTGACAATTCGAAGCGGCACTTGTTATAAATGTATGAATTGCGGTAACAGTATGGGATGCAGTTAATTATTAAAAATTAAGAAAACAAAACCCGGTCAATTAAAAGTCCGGGTTTTTTCATTTGATTTCCACCTTGGTTTATAAATACGACCTTTTTGTTTTAAAAAAATGTGTTATAAAAAACCCTATCCAACTCATCACACAATAAATATTTTCCTATCAATCTTGGATTGTTTAACATTGCAAAAATTTTTTAGGCTTTAAGTAAAAATTTACGTATTAACATAAATGCCATTACTAATTTTTATCTTCAAAAAAATAAAAAGATGAGTGAAAAACCATCCCTAAAAATAAATAGGGAAGAAGAGTTTGATATTAAAAAAATTATTTCCAAATTTCTCGACCAGTGGAAATTGTATGCGATTTGCGCAGTTGTTTTAATTATTTTAGGATTTATTTTCTTGAAAGCAGCTACTCCTATGTACACTGCCAATGCACAAGTACTGATACAGGATGATGATAGCAAATCAGATCCATCTTCTTTCCTTAGTTCTACTGCATTATCCGGTTTTGGCGATCTTTTGGGCGTACAAAGCAATGTATCCAATGAGCTGGGAATATTGAATACACCGGATTTATTATACAAGGTGGTGAAACAGATGAACCTGAATGTAAAATACTATACAAGCGGGTATTTAAGGCCTACTGAATTATATAATAAAACACCATTTACAGTTACTTTTATTCCAAAGTCAGATTCTACACTTCCCACGACCTATACCTTCAATGCAAAAAACCTGAATTCGGCCGCAAACTTTGAACTGAAAGTTTCAAATGATGATATTGATAAAACAGTTAAGGGAAAATTTGAGGATACAATCGCGGTTCCAACCGGTAAAATTTTGATTCATAAAACCGGGATACCATTTGATGAGGCTTCGGGTTATTATTTTACTTCCACCAATACAGACCA
>CAYXHX010000217.1:0-729 GCA_964464835.1 uncultured Chitinophagaceae bacterium
TATAGATTCTAAATGTTTTACTACCCAGTCTGGTGAAGGACCTAATTTTATAATAATATTATCGGTAATTGAATTGGCGTAGCCACGACTCTATTTTGTAACAAAGGACTTTAGTCCGTTGAAAGTATAGAAAGGTTAGGACTATGAAAGCCGTAGGCTCGCAACATAAAAGAAACAATATGGCTAATACATATCACCAAATTTACCTGCAGTATGTTTTTGCATTAAAATGCAGGGGGTTTTTGAAAAAATATAAAATCGAATAAGATGAAAAATATATTTTCAATGAGATGGCATAAATATATATCGTGCCTACGGCACTCAATAAACAACATCAGCCTTCAACACCGGATTGAAATCCGGAGTTATAAAATGTTTCGAGCCTACAGCTCTGTAATTGATAACGGCAATGGCATTTTTCAAAATATTATTGATAAAATCTTTCAACCTTTCTTCACTACCAATCCCACCGGGCAGGGAACGGGCTCGGCTTGAGTCTGAGCTATGAAATTGTGAAGGCGCATGGTAGGGAAACAAATGTGGAAACAATAGAAAATGAAAGATTAGAGTTTATGATTACATTGCCAATTAAAAGTGAATCAAAAATTGAGATATAGATTCAAAACCTAACTTAAAAAAACATCAATTCAATTAATAGAAACATCACTTGCAGAAAAAGTTTGTATGAAAAACTTAGCCATTTAAAAGCAACGTATTATACAGATGGTT
>CAYXHX010000217.1:739-3573 GCA_964464835.1 uncultured Chitinophagaceae bacterium
TTTATTACTTTTTTTATTTTTTGGATTTTATACTGCTATGGCTCAGGATATCACACAATTGAAAAAACAATTGAATGCTGTTAAAAGCGATACTGCCCGGGTTCGTTTATTAAATGAAATTGCAGCAACATTTTTTGTTGCCTATGAATATGATAGTTGCAAGCATTATGCAATGGAAGCATTGAATGGTGCAACTCAACTAATGAGTAAAGAGGACATTAAAAAAAATCCGGCTTATAACCTGGCTTGTAAAAAACTCTATGCCAAAGCGGTTGAAAATATGGGTTGCGCAATTATGTATGTGAATACAACTGCCGCCTTAGATACTTTCCTGGTGGCGGCTAAATTATGGAGCGAAACCGGTGATAAAAATGGCTTGGCATCGGTGTTTCAGCGGATTGGAGAAACTTATACAAATCAAAATAACTTTTCAAATTCAATCGCTTTTTATAATAAAAGCCTGAATCTCTTTCAGCAAACGGGCAATCGGGAACAAATTGCTAATACATTTTACAATATTGCCTTAACGCAGAGATCAATGGCCAATTATGGGGATGCACTGGAGAACAACCTCCATGCATTATCCATCGCTAAAGAATTAAAAGATTCTATATTTATTATGGAATGTTACCTCGCAAATGGTTTTATTTATATGCTGGCAAAAGATTTTCCTTCAGCAATGAAAAATCAGCAAACGGCATTACGAATCGCTACAACAATTAATGATTCTGACTTTATTGCTACCGCTTACAGTGATATGGGGAATACAAATTTGCGTGCCGGGAATCTTGATGCAGCATATCAAAATTTTACAACTGCTCTGAATATTCGAAAAAGGCAGAAAGTGGATCTTTATATGAGTAGCAACTTACTGTATATTTCAAACATACTTGTTAAACAAAAAAAATATAAAGAAGCCATCAATATTAATTATGAATCATTGGCATTTGCAAAGAAATTCCAGGATGTACGATTTATCATTGATTCATATAATGAACTTGCCAATAATTTTCTTGTTATACACGATATAGAAAATGCCTTCAAATATTTTGATACTTTATATCACATAAGCACAGAATACAAAGATAATTCGAGGCGCTCCTCTGCCTTACAGGGAATGGCAGATGTATATTTAATACAAAATAAACCACACTCCGCTATCAATTTCCTTCAACAGGCATTAACTATCACAGATAGTTTTGATTATAGGAACCTTGAGGATATTTACAAACGGTTATCCATTGCTTATGAAAAATCCGGCGACTTTAAAAAGGCATACTTTAGTAGCTTGTATTTGAAGCAATATGGTGATTCTGTCGCATCTATTGAAAAATCCGAAAAGCTCACAAGCCTCACCAATCAACTGGAATTTCAAAATAAGCGTGCATTACTCAAAGCCAGCCAGGATAAGCAATTGGCTATACAGCAAGCAGAAATTAAAAGACAAAAACTGGTCAGGAATATTACCATTATTGGTTTGATCATTGTAGTTGTTTTGGCTATTATATTTTTTAAGCGCCTCCGTGAAAAAAGAAAAATGAATATCCAGCTCGAACGGATGCTTGCTGATTTAAAAATTACCCAGGCGCAACTTGTGCAATCAGAGAAAATGGCTTCACTCGGTGAACTCACTGCAGGCATTGCACATGAAATTCAAAACCCACTGAACTTTGTAAATAATTTTAGCGAATTGAATAAAGAAATTATTGCAGAAATGAAAAGTGAAATTGATAAAGGCAACTATGATACTGTAAAATTAATTGCGGATGATATTGAAGCAAATGAAGAAAAAATAAATCACCATGGCAAACGTGCTGATGCAATCGTGAAAGGTATGCTGCACCACTCGAGAAAAAGTACAGGCCAAAAAGAATTAACCGATATCAATGCTTTATGCGATGAATATTTGCGATTAGCATTTCATGGTTTGCGCGCAAAGGATAAAACTTTTAATGCAAAATTTGAAAGTGATTTTGATGCTTCCATCCCTAAAATAAATATTGTACCACAGGACTTAGGCCGCGTAATTTTAAACTTGATAAATAATGCATTTTATGCCGTAAGTGAGAAACAAAAACAGTCCATTAATAACTATCAGCCGACAGTGATGGTTTCTACAAAAAAAATAGAGAATCAAATAATTATTAAAGTAATGGATAATGCCAATGGCATTCCCAAAAATGTATTAGATAAAATTTTTCAACCATTCTTTTCCACCAAACCAACAGGGCAGGGAACAGGATTGGGGTTGAGTTTGAGTTATGATATTGTAAAGGCGCATGGAGGGGAAATAAAAGTGGATACGAAGGAAGGAGAAGGTACTGAATTTACTATTTCCTTGCCCGATTAATATTGTATGTTTTATATTACACATCGTTTTCTAACAATTTCCAAACCATCAATGTAGTGAGAAAATAAAGTCTGTTAACCTCCTTAAAAGATGAAAAATTTTATATTGACATATCATTTCAAATGCAGGAAAAATAAACCTATAAAGCGCCTGATACTCTTTTTTTTCTTTTGCATACAAGCAATCATACTTCCTGCACAAAACCTGCATTTTATTTTCAGGAATGACAGCGCAACCATTCAGGAAAGAGTTATCAACCTGTTACAGCAATTAACATTAAAAGAAAAAATCTCTTTGCTGGGTTATCAAAGCAAAGCAGTGCCAAGGCTTGGAATTCCTGCATACAATTGGTGGAATGAGGCACTGCATGGCATTGCAAGAGCAGGCAATGCAACTGTCTTCCCACAAGCAATTGGTATGGCTGCAAGTTTTAATGATGCGCTTTTATATGAATGTGCCAATACTATATCAACAGAAGCCAGGG
>CAYXHX010000217.1:3583-4844 GCA_964464835.1 uncultured Chitinophagaceae bacterium
AAAAAATGGAAATCATTTGCAATATATGGGGCTCACATTTTGGTCGCCCAACATTAATATTTTTCGTGACCCGCGCTGGGGCCGTGGACAGGAAACGTATGGCGAAGATCCTTTTCTCACAGCTAAAATGGCAACTGCTTTTGTGAAAGGTTTACAGGGAAATGATCCTTTGCACTTGAAAGCAGCAGCCTGTGCAAAACATTTTGCCGTTCATAGCGGGCCTGAAAAATTGAGGCATCAATTTAATGCAATTGTGGATGAAAAAGATTTGCGGGAAACCTATCTCTATGCTTTTAAAAAATTGGTAAATGCAAATGTGGAATCAGTGATGTGTGCATACAACCGGGTGAATGGAGAACCTTGTTGTACGGGCAAAACATTGCTGCAAAATATTTTACACAATGAATGGAATTTTAGAGGCCATGTAGTGACGGACTGCTGGGCGCTGCAAGATATTTATGCTACACATAAAACTTTGCCTGATGCGGTAACTGTAGCTGCAGCAGCAATAAAAGCAGGTGTCAATCTTGACTGCAGTACATTATTGCAGGATGATGTGTTGAAAGCCATTCAACAAAATTTGCTTACAGAAAAAGAAATTGATAGTGCTTTGGCGCCAACATTAAGGACGGAAATTAAACTTGGTTTCTTTGATGAAGCATCACTATCGCCTTACAAAAATTACAATGAAGATAGTATTGCCAATACGTATCACAGGATGCTTGCAAGGAAAATGGCTGGACAAAGCATGGTGCTTTTAAAGAATGAAAACAATATTCTTCCATTAAACAAAAATCAATACCCGCAAATAATGATCGTAGGCCCTAATGCGGCATCACTTGACGCATTGCTGGGGAATTATCATGGTGTAAGTGACAATGCAGTAACATTTGTAGAAGGTATTACAAATGCTGTTGGTGACGGTACAAGAGTTGAATATGATATGGGATGCAATTATACAGATACCACCAGATTTGGCGGAATATGGGCAGCATCCAATGCAGATATTACCATTGCAGTATTAGGGCTCACACCGGTTTATGAAGGTGAAGAAGGAGATGCATTTCTTGCAGAGAATGGCGCAGATAGAAAATCATTAAGCTTACCTGCCGCTCATATTGCATATCTGAAAGCGCTAAGAAAAGGAACAAAAAAAGCTATTATTCTTGTCATTAATTCGGGCAGCGCTATAGATGTTTCTGAAGTTGCACCATATGCAGATGCCATTATTCTTGCATGGTATCCCGGTGAAGAAGGCGGC
>CAYXHX010000218.1:0-4205 GCA_964464835.1 uncultured Chitinophagaceae bacterium
TATACGTACAAACATTGAAGAAACAAGAAGAATAACATATACGAAGGGCGCAGTTTCCGTAATTATTTACCATCAGTGCCTCGATGATGCGGCGGATGAACAAATGCAGGAAGCCTTATTTTATGTGGGCAGCTTGTACCAATTGGGAAATGATATTTTTGATTTATATAAGGATGTCCGGGATAAAATTTATACATTGATAAATACTTGTGACGATTTTTCAGCTTTTAGAAAGTCTTTCCTGGAAAGAGTTTCCGAACAAAATAAAAAAATAATGGCATTGCCTTTCCCTGAAAAAAATAAAAGAAATTTTTGCGTGGTAATGAATACCATTAATGCACGCAGCGTAGTCGCGCTTGATCAGTTTGCAAAATACCAGCAACAAAAAGGAGGAAGTATTGATTGGTGGAACGAAGAAAGAAAAAGCATGATTACTGATATGGAAAAGCCGCGTAATTTTCTGCAATGGTTGCGTTATTGTTATACCTTGCCCAAAATGATTTCAACGAAATAAGCATGCGAAAAATAGTATTGTATTTAATTTTCCTTGTATCCCCCTTTTTCCCTTTTGCACAAAGCAAAGATGCTATTCTGGTACATGATCTTATCCGGGATATAGCATCCATGCAGGTTGCAAAGGATGGTGAGTTTTATGCAGGCATGTTCCCAACCTTCCGGGAATGTGGCGGCGCTCCGCATAATTATCAACCGGACAACAATATTTTTTTTACCGCGATAGCAGCATTTGCATTCAAAAATATGTTGCCTTATTTACATGCATCAGACAAGCCTGTCGCAGAAAAAATTATTCATCATATTCAACCGGTTTATCCTTTTTATAAAAATAAAAACAACGAACCATTTTATAATTTCTGGCCAACATTTTCACCCATCATGCCACATACCTATTATTTTAAATATTTAAAAAATGTGTTCGGGCAGGGCGAAGATGCAGATGATAGTGTAATGATTTTAATGACGGATGATAGCAGTGATAGTACGGCTGAATTACTGAAAAAAAGATTGATTGAAACCAGCAATTTGTATAAGCCTTCGCGAAAAATTATTTCAACATACAGGAAGTATCGTGATATACCGGCATATAGTACGTATCTCGGCTTGCGTATGACTCCCGATTTTGATTTTGCCGTGCATTGTAATGTGTTGTATTTTATGTACCAAAAAAACATCGGGTGGAATACACAGGATAGCGCTACTTTATCGCTCATTACACAAATGGTGAAAAACAGGGATTATATGAAAGCCCCGGTTTTTATTTCGCCCTATTATGTAAAATCACCAATTCTTATTTATCATCTTACCAGGTTGATGGGCGCTTTTAAAATACCCGAATTGGAACCATATAAAAATCAAATCATCGCGGATATTCAAAAATTAATTCCTGAAAGTACAAACATCATGGACCAAATTATCCTTCGGACTTCATTGCTACGCTTAGGCGCAAACGCCCCGGAATTGGCTATTTCATCCATTACAGATTTTGAAAAAAGCAACCAGCAACAATATGTTTTTTTCCAGGCAAGGGCAGCGTTTTCGTATCCGGTTATCTTCAAACAAATTTTCCTGCACTGGAGTTATATTTACTATTATTTTTATTGCCCGGCGTACAATAAAACTTTATGGTTGGAATATTTGGTGGAAAAAAATAAACATTAGGTAAAAATGATCGTTTGCAATAATTCTTCTAAACCAGGTAAACATGTATAACAAGCAATCATTACATCTTCTTCAGAAAGCGCTTGATGTATTATCAGCTGGATTTAATGAACTGCCTTCTTATGAAGAAGATAATACACCGGGAGTAGAAAAAGTCTTATTGCAGGTTGCTGAAAAAACGAAAAATAATTTTCCTTATTTCCATCCGTTGTATGCCGGGCAAATGTTGAAACCACCGCATGAAATAGCGCGGCTTGCTTATATGCTTTCCATGTGGATTAATCCCAATAACCATGCATTGGATGGAGGAAGAGCAAGTTCGGAAATGGAAAAGGAAGCAGTAGAAGAAATCGCTCAATTATTTGGATGGAGCAGGCATCTCGGGCATTTGACGAGTAGTGGCACTTTTGCAAACCTTGAAGCGCTTTGGGTTGCAGGGCAAATGCATCCTCAAAAAAAGATTGTTGCATCCGAGTTGGCACATTATACGCATGAAAGAATTTCGGGCGTATTGAAATTACCTTTTGCAAAAATTGCCTGTGATACAAGTGGAGTGATGGATATAAAAAAACTGGAAGCACAATTAAAAAAAGGCAATATCGGAACAGTGATTGTAACAATGGGAACTACGGGTATTGGTTCCGTAGATCCCTTGCCTGAAATTATTGCGCTTCAAAAAAAATACACATTTCGTATTCACCTCGATGCCGCGTATGGCGGGTATTTCAGGCTTGCTGAAAACTTATCATTGAATACTTCAGCAAAATTTCAATGGATGCAATTTGCAGACAGTATTGTTATAGATCCACACAAACATGGCTTGCAGCCTTATGGTTGTGGTTGTATTTTGTTCAAAGATCCCTCTGTTGGGAAATTGTATAAGCACAATTCTCCCTACACATATTTCAGTAGTAAGGATTTGCATTTGGGAGAAATTTCATTGGAGTGTTCCCGCGCAGGCGCTGCTGCTGTTGGTTTGTGGGCTACACAAAAATTATTTCCTTTAAAGCCGGGCGGCGAATTTTCAAAAAGAATAGGCCAATCTGCGGAAGCTGCATTAAAGTTGTATGAAAAAATACATGCAAGTAAAAAATTCATTCCGTTGCAACTACCCGAAATTGATATTGTTATTTGGGGCGCCAATAAAAAATCAATCAGTTCAATCAGCAGGTCTTCAAATAAAATTTTCAAAAAAGCAGCTGCAAAAAATGTTCACCTTGCATTATTAAATTATCCTGTTCGACTACTCCCAAAGCATTGGGAAAAAATCGAGAAGGACGAAGATTGCGTTACGCTTCTGCGTTCCTGTTTAATGAAACCGGCACACATAGATTGGATAGATAAAATTTGGAAAGTTGTGGAAGAATGTAATAAATAACCAGTGCAAACACAAATCAATTTTTCTTATCATCTTTGGTTTCAAATAGCACATAAGAAGTAATAATACGGCCATTTTGTACATCTATTTTGCAAACATTTGATGTATTTGCTACAAGCATTTGATCTCCATTTAAGAAGAACCTTTCCTTATTATATTTATTATTTTCATTTTCATTTTGAGGTAAAGAAATTATCCACTTTGTATCAAGGTTGTCATGTTGAATGCAGGATAATTGCATTTCCCTTTTATCTGATGTGAAAGCGGGGGATAAAACGAAAAAATTATTTTTATAAATTGTTGGTGAAGCTCGCCTATCAAGTTCATTTTCATCAATTGCCAAAAAATGCGGATTGATAAAATCATCTTTCGATTGTACTTTGCCTTTAATCATTTTTATTCTTGTACCAGTTCCCAAATTAATTCCTTCAATCCTATCAGTGATTTGATAGCAGTCATCATCTTTTTCATTTATTCTTTCACCAGATGGAGTAATCACAGAAAATTTTCCGGTTTCGGGGTTTATTAAATATTGCCTGCCATCAACAGCTTCAAATATACCACCGGGTTTACCCGAATTATTTTTATAAAATTGTATGACATGCATTTTCATTGGCACAGAGGGATTCATTTTCATTATATCTTCAGCGCTGTAGGTCATTTGAAGCCTGTCAATATTGAACAATGCGGGCGCCCAATATTTACTGATATTATAACTTACAAGCCATACATGGTTATTTTCAATATTCGAAATGGTTAGTAAATTTTTTGATTTAAATGGCTCTTGCAGCAATTTTTTTCCTGTATTGCAATCTATGATTTGGAGATAGCTTGTACTACTGCCACTTCGAAAAGTAGCATTGCCTCTTTTTGAATATTGATTTACAAAAAACTCCGACCATGTATATACATAATATTTTCCATCCGGGCTGAACATACCACTTGTCCATTCCGGCGGCTGCTTGCCAATTGCAGAACAGCTATTCAATGCAATTAAAATAATTACAGCAAGAAGGCTAGAAGAAATTGATTTGATTGATTGATGAAAAACCATTTTTCTTTTTATAGTTAAAAGTAAATAATTTTTGTATTCACTTCTCGCTCAATTCCAACCAACGCATTTCTTTTTCTTCCAGTTCAGTGTTCAATT
>CAYXHX010000218.1:4215-4842 GCA_964464835.1 uncultured Chitinophagaceae bacterium
TGAAATGATTTCGTAAGTTCCATGAGTTGTTCATAATCATTGGCAGCTTTGGCCATTTCATGTTGTAAAGAAACTTTTCTTGCTTCAAGAATTGCAATTTCTTTTTCGATTTTATTAAATTCTTTTTTCTCGTTGAAGCTTAAACCGCCTTTTACTACTTCATCTATTTTTTTAATGGGTTCTTTTTGAATCGGGAGATTATTTTCATTTTTAATTTTTGCCTGTTCCGCTTCCCAAATGCGGTACTGTGCATAGTTTCCGGGGTAATCACGAACCACTCCATTTCCTTCAAAAACAAATAAATGATCTACAAGGCGATCCATGAAATACCGGTCATGTGATACGATTAATAAACATCCCTGGAAATCGAATAAAAAATTTTCCAGAACACTTAGTGTAGGAAGATCAAGATCATTCGTTGGCTCATCAAGAATTAAGAAATTTGGGTTATTAAAAAGAACGGTTAATAATTGCAAACGTTTTTTTTCTCCGCCACTCAAGGATTCAAGATAGGTATATTGTTTTTCAGGTGTAAATAAAAATAGTTCTAAAAATTGCGCAGCACTCGGGCTTCCTCCTTTTGCAAGTGGAAAACTTTCAGCAAAGCTTTTTACATATTCAATCACT
>CAYXHX010000219.1:0-439 GCA_964464835.1 uncultured Chitinophagaceae bacterium
AGTATTGTTTCTTTTGTATTGCCTTTAGGCTACTCTTTCAATCTTGATGGCAGTATGATGTATATGACATTCGCGAGTATTGCTATAGCACAGGCCTATGGCATTCATCTCGATTTTGGAACTCAACTTACGATGTTGTTGGTTCTCATGCTAACGAGCAAAGGTATTGCCGGTGTACCGCGTGCTTCACTTGTGGTAGTATTGGCAACTTGTGCCATGTTTAACATTCCCGTTGCCGGAGTCGCATTAATATTGCCCATTGATCATTTTTGCGATATGCTGAGGAGTATGACCAATGTACTCGGGAATGCATTGGCCACAACTGCTGTAAGTAAATGGGAAAAATCTTTAACCAATCAATCAACAATTACAAATGGATAAAGGCATTGTACAACAATTTATTGAATGGATCATTCATAATGGAGGGCTTTATGTGTTG
>CAYXHX010000219.1:449-2373 GCA_964464835.1 uncultured Chitinophagaceae bacterium
ATTTGCAGAAACAGGCTTATTCCTTGGATTTTTTCTGCCTGGCGATAGTTTGCTTTTTGCTGCAGGTATTTATGTAAGTGATTTATCTGCAGAATTTTTTGGTATGCACTACAGTATCATTATCATTCTTGTAATCATTGCATCTTTTCTTGGAAACATCGTCGGCTATTGGTTTGGGCAGAAAGCCGGCCCTTTGCTGTATGAGAAAAAAGATACTTTTCTTTTTCGCAAAAAGCATCTTTTAAAAGCGCATGACTTTTATGAAAAATATGGTAAAGCAACTATTTTACTGGCAAAATTTTTACCACTGATACGCACTTTTGCACCAATCGTTGCAGGCATTGTGAAGATGGACAAAAAACCGTTTATTTTTTACAATCTTGTTGGAAGTATTCTTTGGGTTTCTTCCATGATGCTCGGTGGCCATTTTTTACAAAACTGGGTTTTAAATAAATATGGCTATAGCCTTAAAGACCATATTGAAGCAATTGCTATCGTTATTATTTTAATTACAACTTTGCCAGTTTTCATTAAATTATTTTTAGGTGGTAAAAAAAATCCTGTTGAATCTGAATAGAACTTTCATTTTTATTGTTTAGAAAAGCCGGTAGCTGCATGAAATTTCTCATCATACGTTTATCTTCTATTGGTGATATTGTACTTACAACGCCTGTCATCCGCTGCCTGAAAAATACGTTGCCGGATGCAGAAATTCATTACCTGGCTAAAGCATCATTTACAAATATCTTATCCGAAAATCCTTATATCACTCAATTGCATGCATGGGGTAAAAATGAAAAAGAAATTTTGGATGAATTGAAAAAAGAAAATTTTGACTACATCATAGATTTACACCACAACCTCCGTACATTAAGAATAAAACGATTTTTAAAACCCGCAAAGCATTTTTCCTTTCCCAAACTTAATATTCAAAAATGGTTGCTTACAGCTCTGAAAATAAATATTCTTCCTGATATTCATATTGTAGATCGCTACCTGCAAACAGTGCAATCATTCGGTGTAGTGAATGATGGAAAAGGCCTGGAATATTTTATTCCCCAAAAAGACGAAGTGCCTGTGACTGATATCCCTGCCACACATGCTTCCGGTTATATCGGAATTGTAATTGGCGCTGCATTGAATACTAAAAAATTACCTTTGGAAAAATTGATTTCCTTATGTAGTGAAATTGACCATCCTATTATTTTATTGGGTGGCCCGGAAGATAAATCAACAGGTGAAAAAATTGCAGAAACAGACAGGATTAAAATTTATAATGCCTGTGGCAAATTCAATTTGAATGAAAGCGCATGGCTTATTAAAAAATCATTACTGGTAATTTCAAACGATACCGGGCTGATGCATATTGCAGCTGCTTTTCAAAAAAAAGTGATTGCCATTTGGGGAAATACGGTCCCGGTTTTTGGTATGGCGCCTTACTATGGTAACCGTGAAAATAAATCAACGAATTTCGAAGTAAAAAAATTATGGTGCCGGCCTTGCAGTAAAATCGGTTATTCAAAATGCCCACTCGGCCACTTCAAATGTATGCAGCAACAAAAAATTGATTTGATTGTTCAAAGAGTGGAAGCCTTCCTGCAATAACTATTTTATAAACATCATTAACCACCTGTAGCGCCATCCCGTACTTTGATTTTCTTTTTGCCTTCATTTTTCTTTTCATATTGTAAAATCTCGGCAGGCTTTAGTTTGATGGGTTTTTTTATACCAGTAGAATCCGTAGAATTTTGTGCTGTTACATTCAATTTTTTTGTCGGGTCAACCAATTGGTTTAAAACATATTCTTCCGTTTTTATCGCGTCGGCGCTGGTAGTAGACCTCACCAAAGAAGAGGTGCTTTCGGAAAGTAAATCTTCAGCACCTAAAGCAGCAGAATCAGCTACAGCCAAAACTGCAAAAGCGA
>CAYXHX010000219.1:2383-4475 GCA_964464835.1 uncultured Chitinophagaceae bacterium
CAGTGTCATACGGATTTTTTGGATCAATTGCTTTCCAACTTTCTTCGCGAATTATGCCGTTAAGATTATAATAAACAGATGAACCATCTTTAAATCCCCACCTGTAGTGTTCAACTGATATGGGATCGCCAATTAATGAATACGTTTGCCATTCACCGGTTTTTCGATTGTCTTTATAAAAACCAATTTCCTGGTAACCTGGTTCGCCGCGTAATGCATCTACTTTGGATATCCATTTCCCCTGTTTTAAATCTTTATTATCAATGCAGTTTAATGTATCACCCCTGTTATCCAACTTGTACGTTTTGCATTGGGTAAAACCATGCAAACAAAGAAAAATAAATATGGTACAAAATATTTTTTTCATGTTTAAGGAAAGCCTTTAATTGAAAACGGTTCTAAAAAGTATTTATTATAAGAGGCTATTTTTCCAGTAAATGTAGAATATAATAAACAGCCAACTTATAGCCATTTAAACCCATACCGGAAATAGTTCCGCTGCATTGAGCACTAATATGCGAAATTTTCCTGAAATCTTCCCGCCCGTAAATATTGCTGATATGGACTTCTACAACCGGGCAATTGATGGCTGCTATTGTATCGCCTAATGCTACAGAAGTATGGGTATATCCACCCGGGTTAAATATGATGGCATCATGTTGCTGGGAAAGTTTTTGTAATTCATTGATTAAAATCCCTTCAACATTACTTTGAAAATAATTGAATGAAGTTGATGGAAATTGAATTTTTATTTTTCCAAGAAAAACTTCAAATTGTTCATTTCCATAAATATCCGTCTCCCTGCTTCCAAGCAGGTTGAGATTGGGGCCGTTGATGATGGCGATTTTCATTGATCAAAAATACAGAAATTACTCATAGCGCAAAGCCGTGATGGGATTCAGCCTGGAGGCTTTAATAGCAGGCCACAATCCTGCAAGCAATCCAACACCTGTACAAATAATAATACCAGTAATGACCCAACCCCATGGAACTACGAACCCGGTATCTAAAAACATGGAAAATAAATTTCCTACAAGTACGCCCATTATTATTCCGAAAATAGCGCCCAAAACACTAATGATGGTAGATTCAAATAAAAATTGCTGACGAATGCTTTTTCTTTTACCACCCAATGCTTTTATCAAACCAATTTCTCTTGTCCTTTCATTTACTGCAACGAGCATGATATTCATTAACCCAATTGCCGCTGCAATTAAAGTGATCAAGCCAATTGCTCCGGCTGCTCCTTGAATAGCCCCTAATAAGCTGATAAAAGTTTCTGCAAGCTTATCACTTTTTTCTATGACAAAATTATCACTCTCCGTAGGCACCAATTTACGAATGCCCCGCATCAATGCTGTGGCTTCACTGATAGCTACATTCAATTGCTGAACATCTTTTGTTTGTACTCCAATTGTATAGGAATTTGAAATATTTTGCAGGCCACGCAGGTTGTTATATGTAGTAATGATAATATCATCCGCGCGAAATAAAGCGCTCGAACCTTTCGCTTTTAATACGCCAATGACACGATAAGGAATGCCTTGCACTTTGATAACTTTATCTACAGCTCGGATTGTATTTATTCCAAATAATTTGGATGCTGCGCCATCTCCAAGAATGCAAACATTGCGTCCTGTTTGCACATCAATTTGATTGAAATTCCGCCCTGCTGCCAATGAAAAACCATTTACTTCCAAATAATTTTCATCACCTCCATTGAGCCGCATATTGGGGTTGGTTTTTTTATTTCCATAACTGATCTCTTGCCCTCCCGGGCCATTCAGCGCTATGCTAACATCTGCGGGAAAATGAAAATTTGATTTGAAAGCTTCTGCATCATGAATTAGAATGGGTTTATCCAGGTTGGATTTTTTCACTTTTGTTTTATCCACTTTCTCGGTTTCATTATCATTTCCAAACCTGAATCTTTCTTTAAAGGAAATAGTAAAACCATTGGCACCCATAGTGGAAAAGCTATCACGCAAGCCGGCATTCATTGCATCAATGGCAGTAATAATACCAATAAGCGCCATAATACCAAATGCGATTATCGCAACAGTGAGGCCTGTGCGTAGCCTGTTGCTTTTTA
>CAYXHX010000219.1:4485-4835 GCA_964464835.1 uncultured Chitinophagaceae bacterium
TCAAAAATTCCTAGTGTTGCAAAATTTATTTAAATAAAGTTAAGCTGCACTTAAACTTAAAAGGAATTAAAATAGAAGGATGGAAAAGATACAGTATAAATGGTTAGAAATAAAACCAGTTGAGCAATAATTGCGGGAATGCACCCAATAAAATAATGAATACAGCTACAACAATCAATGTATTTTTAAAAAATGGTGTTATTTCTTCATCAACTGTTTCAGGGTTCCCGGCTTTGAAATACATAGATTGAATCAACCTGAAATAATAATAAATGGAAATCGCAGCAAAGCAAACGCCAACTATTACCAACCAAAAATTACTACCGGTTTTAATAACAGATGCCAGCATA
>CAYXHX010000220.1:0-4835 GCA_964464835.1 uncultured Chitinophagaceae bacterium
CTGCGTTCTATAAATTATAATAATGATTTTTATTATAATATTATTTCACTTGGGTTTAAAGAAACTGAAATTCAATCTATTTTTAATTCAGATTTTGAGGATATAAATGCTTTACAATATTCTAAAGAACGTCATCAATTTGATAAGCCCATCAGTCATTTCCAGGGTATCAGTTTCAAACTTGCCGATATGGCTACAGAAATTATGGCGGCAGATTTACTCACGTTACAATCCTGTTACCTGAAAAATGAAGGTAAAAAAATGACACAAGAATCGGCTATGGCAAAATATTATGCAAGTGAAGTCGCAGTAAAAACCGCCAATGATGCTGTTCAAATTTTTGGCGGATATGGCTATACCAAGGATTTCCCGGTTGAAAAATTTTATAGGGACGCTAAATTATGCACGATTGGTGAAGGCACTTCTGAAATCCAAAAATTGGTTATTGCAAGAGAAAGCCTCAGCTAAACAAGAGATTTATTTTTATAAAAACATCTCCAATTCTTTTTGAGATGTTTTTTTTTATTGTGTAACTTGCCATCGTTCCTACCCTACACATTCAATATTTATTTCATTCTTATTTTGACAAAAGAATATTTTGCAAAAATTATTCTTCCAAAAACTGTTTATTATTATTTATCATAAAACCAATCAACAATGAAAAAACAAATTTTACTGATCTTCTTCGTGGGGTTATTATTCCCTGCATTTTCACAAAACTTTCGGGATGACATTTCCGGCAGTAATGGCGTGTCTAAACATTTTACAGAATTTTCTTCAGCAAAACAGGTTTTATTTAATCCAAAGGATGTGAATCACTTATTTGATTTTACAGGTAGTGAAGCCCTCATTTTAATGCGTGCAGAAACGGATGCATTAGGAAATGTGCATTATCGCTATACGCAAACTTACCTGGGTATTCCTGTAGAAAATGCCATGTATATTATCCGCACCAAAGCAGGGAAAATGGTTGGAGCAAGTGGCGAAATTGTCACAAGATTTGATGCACAAATGGCTAATCGAAAAAATATTAATATCAGTGCGAAAGATGCGGTGGATATTGGTTTGCAACATGTACATGCACAATCCTATATGTGGCAGGATGCACGTGCAGAAGAAATTTTAAAAGAACAATTGAAAAACAAAAATGCAACCTATTATCCAACCGCAAAATTGGTATGGTATAGCAGCGGAGAAAATATAGATCCTGCAAAATTAGTACTCGCCTATAAAGTAGATATTTATGCAACAGAGCCAATGAGCCGTGCTTATTACTTTATTGATGCCCAATCCGGAAAGTTGATCGGGCAAAAAGAAATATTGCATACTGTAGATGCGGTGGGTACTGCCAATACTTTGTATAGTGGTACACAAACCATTCACAGCGATCATTTTAATGGCAGTTACCGGCTGCGCGATTATAGCCGCGGCAATGGGGTTACCACATACGACTGGTCGAATAATAAAAGTGATATAACAAGCCCTTCTGCAAATTTTAATTTGAGCGGGCTTCCTCAAAATGGCCTCGATGCACATTGGGGAGTAGAAATGACGTATGATTTTTATCTTGCAAATTTCAACAGGAATAGTTTAGATAACAATGGAATTTTATTAAACAGCTATGTAAACCGTGGGGGCTTCTTGTATAGCAATAATGCATCATGGGATGGAACGAATATGAATTATGGTAAACGAAGCGGAACTACAGACGGCGTTACCGCCATTGATGTAACAGGACATGAATTGACACATGGTTTTACGCAGTATACATCCGGGTTAAATTATAGTGGTGAATCCGGTGGTATGAATGAAAGCATGAGTGATATCATGGGAAAAAGCGTTCAGTTTTGGGCAAAGCCAAATGATAAAAATTGGGTATTAAGCAATGATATGAATTGGGCAATTCGCGATATGAGTAACCCAAATGCATTTAAGCAACCTGATTGTTATGGCGGCCTTTATTGGAAATCCAATGCGGATGTACATATTCTTAGTGGCGTAGGAAATTTTATGTTTTATCTTTTAGTAGATGGTGGTGCAGGTACGAATGATATTGGAAATACTTACAATGTACAAGGCCTTGGTTTATCAAAAGCAGATCAAATTATTTATCTTACAAATACAACATACCTTGTTCCAAATTCAAAATATGCAGACTGGAGAACAGCTTGTATCAATGCTGCAACAGATTTATACGGCGCTAATTCCAATGAAGTGATACAAGTAAAAAATGCCTGGTATGCGGTTGGAATCGGTACTGCCGGCGGTGGAGGAAATAATTATTGTACCTCAAATGGCAATAGTACAGATCATGGTTATATTCAAAGAGTACGCCTGTCAAAAACCAGCCTTAACAATGGAAGCGGGAATGACAATGGATATGGTGATTATACGTCTATCTCCGGTAATGTTTCAAACGGAACAAATTATATTTTATACCTAAGGTCAGCATTCTCCGGCCAAAAATATGCAACCGGTTGGTCAGTTTATATTGATTATAATGGGGATAAGGATTTTAATGATGCAGGAGAATTGGTGGGTTCAAAAAGTTATGATGCTACAACCCAAATTGATACCATTCAATTCAGCATACCTTCCGGTGCAATGACCGGCGCAACCCGTATGCGCATTCAAATGCATGCAGGCAATATCATCACAGATCCTTGCGCATCGTTTGATTATGGTGAAGTAGAAGATTATACATTGAATATCACCGGTAGCGGTTTGATAAATTCTTTTGCCGTACCGTCAGGACAAACTGCAAAAAATATCCTCGTAAGCCCTAACCCCGTAGTAGGTTCAGTGGCAAATGTGCGTTTTGGTTTGCAACAAGATGGAAATGTAGTTTTAAAATTATATGATATCAATGGCCGCCAGGTTCGTATTCAAAATGCGGGCAATATGTTTAAAGGAGATCATACAATTACACTTTCCGAATTAAGCAAACTTCCGGCTGGAAATTATAAATTGGTATTGGAACAAAACAATCAATTGATTTATAAAACAAGCATGGTTATTGTAAAATAATTTGTCAATCATATATCAAAATGCAAAACCGACTCGTTTGGTTTTGCATTTTTTTTATAAAATCAAAAAGCTTTTTAAAATCTATTATTTCAAATAGCCTGCATAACTTTTAGGAAGGTATCTTTACAAAAAAATTTTTGATAGAAAAAATACAACAAGTAAGAAAAGAAGAAAAATCCATACTCATCGGTTTGGTGCAAGCAAATGAAACGTTTGAGAAGGTAGAAGAATATTTGGATGAACTCGTTTTCCTGGCAGAAACAGCAGGCGCTCAAACCAAAAAGAGATTTATTCAAAAATTATCACATCCCGATAGCAGAACATTTATTGGAAAAGGGAAACTTGAGGAAATCAAAAAATATGTCCTGCAACATGCAATAGATCTTGCCATTTTTGATGATGAATTGTCAGGGTCTCAAATTTTAAACATTGAAAAAGAACTTAGCATTAAAATTCTTGACAGGAGCAGCCTGATACTCGACATCTTCGCAAGGCGTGCCCGAACAGCACAAGCAAAAGTGCAGGTGGAACTTGCCCAATATCAATATTTACTCCCCCGCTTAAAAGGCATGTGGAAACACCTCGAGCGGCAAGGCGGCGGAATAGGAACAAGGGGCCCGGGTGAAACCGAAATAGAAACGGACCGCAGAATTGTAAAAGACAAAATTTCATTGCTCCGCAAAAAGCTGGTGGATATAGATAAACAGGCATTTACACAACGTAAAGATCGGGAAGAATTTATTCGTGTTTCATTGGTGGGGTATACAAATGTGGGCAAAAGTACATTGATGAATTTGCTGAGTAAAAGCGATGTGTTTGCAGAAGATAAATTATTTGCAACACTTGATACCACTACGCGAAAGGTCGTTTTTGAAGCAACGCCTTTTTTATTAAGCGATACTGTAGGCTTTATCCGGAAACTGCCGCATCAATTGGTGGAAAGCTTTAAGAGTACGCTTGATGAAGTACGGGAAGCAGATATTCTTTTGCATGTTGTAGATATTTCCCATAATGAATTTGAAGAACAAATTGGTATCGTAAATAAAACTTTGCAGGAAATTAAAGCCTTTGATAAACCCATCATTTTTGTGTTTAATAAAATGGATCAATATGAGGTAAATACTTTTGATGAATGGCTTGGCGAAGAAGAGCGATCAGAACTTTTACTTAGCCTTTATAAAAAATGGGAAGAAATTTCCGGTGGGCATTCAGTGTTTATTTCTGCCAAAGAAAAAACCAACCTGGACGCATTGCGCGAAAAAATATTGAAGGAAGTTCGTGCCTGTTACCAGAAAAAATATCCATATAAAGTTGCTTTTTATTCATGAAAAAACTGGAACTGATACGTTGGGAAAAGATTGCATCAAAGCGAGAGGAATTGCATTTTGCAGAAAATAATATAGCAACAATCATTTTCAAGAATAGAAAAATCTGCATTATCCGCACTTTAGCAGGGTTGTATGCATGTTCCGATCTATGCCCGCATGCCGGTGGAAGCTTATCGGAAGGATTTTTAGACAGCCGTGGAAATATTGTATGCCCGGTGCACCAATATGCTTTTAATCTTACTCATGGGAGGGATACTTTAAATGAGGGATATCGGTTAAAAATTTTTAAGATTCTTGAAAATGAAGATGGCATTTTTATTGGATCTTCTACAAATCCATAAAAAAGTGCAGAACAAATTTTGTTTCAAATCAAATTTGGCTATTTTTGCAGCCCACTTTGAAAAAAGGGGAAATTCCTGAATAGCTCAGTTGGTTAGAGCATCTGACTGTTAATCAGAGGGTCGCTGGTTCAAGTCCAGC
>CAYXHX010000221.1:0-2339 GCA_964464835.1 uncultured Chitinophagaceae bacterium
TTTGCTTCCAATGCCTGGTGTAAACCATCCGAATAGCGGCGGCCATCGAGGATACGGCCTGTTTGTTCATCCACTATTTTTACAGCACCATCCAATACTACATATTCCACGTCTTTATCGAAAAGGGTATAAGCTTTTAATAATTGGCGGACTGTATGGATGCGGTCTGCCTTGGTTGCATATTCATTTAAAAATGCTTCTTTCTTTTTTAATTTTTCTTCTGTGGGTAATGCAGGGTCATTGTCAATATCTGCGAGGTCAATTGCAATATCGGGTATTATAAAAAAGTTGGGGTCTTCACCGCCTTTTGTAATCAGTTGGATGCCCATATCTGTCAGCTCAACAGAATTATTTTTTTCATCAATATAAAAATATAATTCCGCATCTGCCTTGTGCATTTCTTTGGACTGATCGGCGAGATAATAATTTTCAGATTTTTGTAATCGCACTTTAATGCCTGGCTCACTCAGGTATTTTATTACCGCGCTGTTTTTCGGCAATCCACGAAATGCCCTGAACAAAGCGAGGCCGCCATCTTTCGGATCATCATTGCCTTCGGCTATTTTTTTTCTTGCTTCATTTAAAAATTGATTGACAGCTTTTTTCTGAGTTTCCACCAATTTTTCAATTCGAGGCTTTAACTCAAAAAACTGGTCTGTATTATCACTATGGCCAACGGGGCCGGAAATAATCAGGGGCGTTCGGGCATCATCAATCAATACGGAATCCACTTCATCCACCATGGCATAGTGATGTTTGCGCTGTACCATTTCATTGGGGCTATGCACCATATTATCCCTTAAATAATCAAAACCAAATTCATTATTAGTGCCATAGGTAATATCTGCGAGATATGCATTGCGTCTTTGAGCAGTATTTGGTTGATGTTTATCAATACAATCTACAGTAAGGCCGAGCCATTCAAATAATGGGCCATTCCATTCACTATCTCTTTTTGCTAAATAATCATTCACGGTAACCAAATGCACACCCTCACCTGCAAGTGCATTGAGATAAGCCGGCAAAGTGGATACCAAAGTTTTACCTTCTCCCGTTGCCATTTCAGCAATTTTTCCCTGGTGTAAAACCATGCCACCAATCAATTGCACATCATAGTGAATCATGTTCCAGGTAATCTTTCCACCGCCCGCGAGCCAGGAATTTTTAAATGTGCTTTCTTCCCCTTCAATGGTGATGTACTCTTTTTTTACACTGAGTTCACGATCGAGATCTGTAGCTTTGGAAACCATTGTTTCATTTTCCACGAAGCGGCGTGCAGTTTCTTTCATTACGGCAAATGCTTCAGGAAGAATTTCTTCCAGGATTTCTTCAATTTTTTTATCTTTTTCTTTTTTCAGTTCATCCACTTCCTGGTAAATCAAATCTTTAGCTTGAATATCGCCCGTATCTAAAGCCTCGGCAGCTGCTTGTTTGCCCGTGATTTGAGTTTGAATAGGTTCGAGGTGATTAGTAATACGGCTTTTGAATTCATTTGTTTTCCCGCGTAATTCGTCATTGGATAATGAAGCATAAGCCGCAAACAATTGGTTTATTTTTTCTACATTCGGTAACAACTGTTTTACATCTTTTGCGCTTTTATTGCCGCCCAGTATTTTAGAGAGTAATTTCAACATATCCGTGTAATTGGGTATTGAATTGTATATTTAAATATTTGAATTTTACAAAAAATCAAAAACCATGCAAGCTGATTTGCTTCGTCATATTGTCAGGCTGATTTTTTTAAGCCGTCAAAGATAATCAATTTGCTTGCTGATTTTTTTAAATACAAAAGAAATTAACGAATGAAAATTGTAAACCTTTTTTTAAATTGTAAACCAAAAACTGTAATTATGAAAAAATCACTCATTGCACTTGTTGCTATAAGTATGATGTTAACCGTGCAGGCACAAAGAACCACGGGAAAATTAAAAGATCAAAAGGATGTATGGGGCACTACTTATACTTATTCCGGTGAAATTAAAAATGGCAAACCGGATGGTTTTGGTGTTGCTGCATATAACAATGGTTATACGTTGAGATATGTTGGTGAATTTGTAAATGGCGTTATGAGCGGAAAAGGAACCATGTTTTATGAAAAGGGCGTATTCCTGACCGGTGATTGGAAAAATGGGAAAATGAATGGCAATGGCGCCAATGTAAACAAAGAAGGAACTTTTTATATGGGTGGAATGAAGGACGGTGTAAGAAGTGGCAAAGGTTGGTTGGTACTGAAAAGCAACGGATTTTATTTAGGTGAATTTAAAAATGACACTTATGATGGTATGGGCATTTATGGTTGGGGGGATGGCAGGACGCTTGGCCAAAATATCTATAAAGAT
>CAYXHX010000221.1:2349-4831 GCA_964464835.1 uncultured Chitinophagaceae bacterium
TTCCAGGGAACCTGGGATGATGATAAATGGCAAAGTGCTTCCACAGCGCCTTTTAAAAGTTTTATGCAGGGTGCAGGCTTTAAAAGCGACACTTCAACCAAACAAATTTTAATTGCTTCATTGGATGCTAACAATTATGCGAAGGATACTGCATTTTTTTATTTAAAAGAAAAAAATAAGCGATTCTTCGGAGTTTTCAATGAAGGATACCTTACTTCCGGAATGCAATGGGTAGATGATAAATCAAGGCTGATAGGCAATTTTGATAAGGATGGCGCACAGGGATATTGCTATAATTTTAAATTTAATGACTTGTATGCTGAAGGTAATTATACCAATGATTATATGAATGGAGATCATTGCCTTTTCCTAGATTTTGTAGATACAAGTGTGTATATCGGTTCTATGAAAAATGGAAAATATACTGGCAAAGCCATTTTTGTAAATAAAAACAATACGATTTATGATGGGGATTACCTGGAAGGAAAATTTACAGGCACCGGAAGAGTTATTTATTCAAGTGGCAGGTCTATAAAAGGAACATTTAAAGATGGAGCTGCGGTAAAACTTACAAGCATTTCTACGGCTGATGGAAAATCAATAAACCCAAACCCAGCTTCATTTTCGGAGGCGTTAAATAATGTTGTTTCTGCCTATGAAAATTTATATGATGATGTTGTTGGCGAATATGTAGATGAAGCCGACCTTGGTTCTATATATGCATGTTACCTGCATTTCCCGGGCGATGATAATCCATTCTCCACAACTGATTTTTATGATACGGATTTGTACCAGACAACACTTGCAAAAGATAAAGATGAAAGTTCTGCTGAAAAATTATACAAGGATTATGCACAAAAAATTTTGGCTACTTCAATTACCGGTGTCACAACCAATAAATTGGAGCTCAATGGTACAGTGGAAAGCCATACATCTGGCGCTGATGAAACCATGAGTGTTTTTACGCTTAATGTCAATAATAATTCTGCTTATGATTATATGAAAGTATGGCTCATCATGAAAAAAAATGCAGATGATAATAACTATTCCGTGATTATTGTAGTAGGCGGCATGGAAGACGATTCTGCATCTCCATATTATATGTAAAAAGTATGCTCAGCTTTCGTAAATATAAATTTCGGGTAATTGCATTTGCATCCTTATTATTGGCTTGTAACAGCAGTGAAATAGGCGATAGTAAGGATGTAAACCCGGAATCCATTTATATAGATTACCAGGTGATTTATAATGAAAACCTGGATAGCGTCAATTGTTTTTTACAATACAGGTTTGGCGGAAAATCAGGCACCACGCTGGTTTTAACACCTCCAAGCCATGTAACTTTTAATGGAGAAAATATCATCGTTGACAGTAGCCCGCTTCTTGGAGCATTTTACAGGAAACGGTTTTTGCGGGTAGGCTTCGAAGGTACTAATACAATTCAATTTACCGATAGCAAGAACCAAATGCATGAAGAGACTTTTCATTTCGTGCCATTTAGTTGCACAAAAGCGCCAACAGTTTTCAAACAAACAGACAGCCTCGTTTTTACTTTTGATGGTGTAAAAAATAATGATGCAATTTTGTTTGAAATTGTTGACACCTCTTCTGAATCGCCCAATATGGATTCAACTTTATTTATTAAAAATAATACGCTCATTATCCCTGCTACTGCATTTACAAAGCTTTCTCGCGGATTATTGGATTTTAAATTTCAGAAAAAGCAAAATCAGCCTTTGAAAAATCCAATGGCAGAAGGCGGGGAATTTTCATTTCAATATATTTTAAAACCTATACGTGTAGAAATGGTTTTGCCGTAAAATGTATATCATCAACTTTCCTTTTTTTTATTCAAAGTTCTTCTCCGGATTAAGTAGTAACTAAAAAATACTATCCCGGCAAGGATAAACCATTTTCCTGCAATGATAGATACATCTGTAAGAATATGGTAATATACAAGCAAACCCTATATCAACCATAAAGATCCAACAATAATTAAGGAGTATTTTCTTAGGCAAATATTCATCTTCGTCCATAATTCAAATATTGTATTCATTTTGCAAAATTATTCGACGTAGTGTTAGTGCTATATTAAAATGTTACCGGCAGATTTAACCACGAACTGGAAAAATGCCTATGCAATTCGCTTCTTTATTTTCCTGGTATATTTCCAGAAAAGGAAAAGCAGCAATAAAAATATAAGAAGTAATGTGCTTATGTAAAAATTTCCTGGACCGGAAAATTTCACCTGTAATTGTGGTAAATTATAAATTGGAAGTCCTGCCAAAGCAATCACGGTTCCCAGGCTCATGGCAGCGGCTGTGGCAGGATAGGAAGGCATGCTCCTGTACATGAATTGTAAGGTGAGTGGTACAGAACTTTGTAAACATGCAATGCCAAAACCCAATGCCCATATACTTTCCCGGCCAATTTGCATAAAAATAAATGCGAGTGGCAGGCTTATGAACAACCATTTCTTCCA
>CAYXHX010000222.1:0-1831 GCA_964464835.1 uncultured Chitinophagaceae bacterium
TTTCAAAAAATGCAGCATCCATAAATGGTACAGGAGACACACATCCCATTCCACCTGTATTGGCGCCGGTATTGCCTTCCCCGATTTGTTTATAATCTTTTGCATGGCCAATGACTTTGTATTGCGTTCCATTGGTTAAAACAAAAACGGACACTTCTATACCTTCGAGGAATTGCTCCACAACCACTTTTTCGGATGCATTGCCAAACTGCCTGTGTTGGATCATCTCCGTAAAAACTTTTTTTGCTTCATCTGCTGTATGGCAAATTACAACACCTTTCCCGGCTGCAAGCCCATCGGCTTTTAAAACGACAGGCATTGAATGTGTTTCAATATAATTCAGCCCTTCATCAAATGTGGAAACTTCAAATGTTGCATAAGATGCAGTAGGGATTTGATGCCGTTGCATAAATTTTTTGGAGAAATCTTTACTGCCTTCAAGTTGTGCTCCTTTTGCAGAAGGCCCTACAACAATTATTTTTTTGAGGGAATCTTCTTTTGTATAAAAATCATAAATACCTTGTACAAGGGGATCTTCCGGGCCGACAATGACCATATCTATTCCATGTTCAATACAAAACTTTTTTTGTGTTTCGAAATCATTTACAGAAATACTTAAGTTGGTTCCACACTGTGCAGTTCCTGCATTTCCTGGTGCAATAAAAAGATTATTACACATATTACTTTGCCTTATTTTCCATGCCAATGCATGTTCCCGCCCACCGGATCCTATAATCAAAATATTCATAGATTTTCCATTTTTAAAAAAAACGAAAGTAAACTCCTTTGATAAAATAGCATTGCTATTTAAAAATAATTCCTATTTTGAGCCGTCTTTTTCATCAATAAAAAATCAAAATCAATTTTGTATGAGTGAAACAACCCACCAATCCGGCAAGCATCCCAAAGCTTTATATATTCTTTTTCTCACGGAAATGTGGGAAAGATTTGCCTACTATCTCATGGTTGGAATTCTGTTATTGTATTTAATAGATTCTCAAACCGGGGGAAAAGGTTTGTCGCAAAAAATGGGTGCAGATATAGTAGGGAGTTTCATTGCATTGGTTTATTTGACGCCATTTATCGGGGGCTTAATTGCTGACCGGTACCTTGGGTATATCAAATCCATTTTCTTTGGTGGTTCACTTATGGCGCTTGGTTATTTCGGCTTATCATTCCCGGGAAATACGGCATTGTATATATCGCTTGGTTTGATCATTGTAGGAAATGGTTTTTTTAAACCAAATATTTCTACACTATTAGGAAACATCTACAACCGCGAAGATTTAAAACCCCTGAAGGATAATGCCTATAATATTTTTTATATGGGAATAAATGTGGGCGCACTTGTCTGCAATTTTGTAGCTGCTTATTTACGAAATCAATATGGCTGGGGTTACGCATTTGCCGCCGCTGGGGTTGGGCTTGTCATTGGCTTGATCACGCTTGCCAGCCAATTGAAACATGTGAAGGAAGGAGAAGTGAAAAAAGAAAGGCGCCCCGAAGATATGCCGATGGGGAAAATATTTGGATATGTATTCCTGCCTGCAATTATTGCGGCCATCATCGGGTGGATTGTTCCCATGCAACTTTTTGGTTCAACAATTATGGGCAGCCAATCCAATGACGCATTTATTTTTGCCTGTTTACCTGTCATAGCTTTTTATGTATCCTTATATGTGAAAGCCGAGGGCCAGGATAAACGAGGTATTGGTTCACTCTTATTTATTTTCGCCATTTCCATTATTTTCTGGACGATTTATAATCAAAACTCCACAGGTCTTACACTTTGGGCGCAAAAGCATACAGACAGGACAGTTTCAC
Source organism: uncultured Chitinophagaceae bacterium (assembly GCA_964464835.1). GTDB lineage: Bacteria > Bacteroidota > Bacteroidia > Chitinophagales > Chitinophagaceae > JAFDXJ01. The sequence goes on from CAYXHX010000222.1 coordinate 1,825, forward strand.
CAACCAT
>CAYXHX010000222.1:1841-4826 GCA_964464835.1 uncultured Chitinophagaceae bacterium
CATTGAAAAAGTAGCAGGTTCACTTGGATTTTTACAAACAGTGAGTGATACACCAAGATTGGTAGATAAAGTAGATGAAAATTTTGTAAATGTAAAGGACAATGCACCTGTTGCAGAATACCTTGGCGGAAACCTGGTAAAATTAAATGATGGCAATGTAGTGGATAGCACAACCCACGTTGTGCAGGTAATGGGGCCGGATCCTTATTTTAATAATGTTCCGATGGATGAATGGCCTCCTTCCGGTAATGAGAAAGTGGCAAATACAGAATTATTCCAATCCATCAATCCATTGTTTATTGTATTACTGACATTGGTGTTGGTGCCATTTTTTAGTTATTTAAGAAAAAGAAATAAGGAACCAAGTACGGCTGCAAAATTTGGAATGGCTTTATTTATATCAGGCCTTTCTTCTCTCGTAATGGTATTTGCCATCATGTCTGTGCCATCTGTATATTTAGAAAAAACATCACCATATTGGTTATGGGGAACCTATTTTGTTTTTACCGTAAGTGAAATATTATTAAGCCCGATTGGCTTATCATTTGTGTCCAAACTTGCACCATCAAGATTAACTGCGCTGATGATGGGAGGGTGGTTTTTATCTACTTCTATTGGCGGAAAAATAGCAGGTGTAATGACCAGTTTCTGGGATAGTTTTACAGATAAAAAAATGTTTTTCCTGATTCTTGTAGTGTCGGCTTTTATAGGTGGTATTTTAATTTTTACAAGGCTTAAATCCCTCAACCGGATTGTAAAAGAAAAAACAGGTTCTACTTAATATTATTATTAAAAGTAGCAGCAAATACTAAAGGCTGCTACTTTTATTTAAATCCAAACTTTCTTCCAAACGACCAGTTTATGATAGAAAAAAAAGCATTCAAACCTTTTGTTTCTCCCGGAACAATCATGAAAGAATTCAGCCTGAAGGCAATCATTACCGGTTGTATAATGGGTTGTTTATTTGGCGCCGCCAATGTATATCTCGCTTTGCGCGCAGGCCTTACGGTGAGTGCATCTATACCAATTGCTGTAATTGCCATTACCATTGGCAGGCGTTTACTCAAAACAACTATTCTTGAAAATAATATCATTCAAACTACCGGATCGGCAAGTGAAAGCATTGCCTCTGGTGTGGCATTTACCTTACCGGGATTTTTATTTCTTTCCATGGATGCTGCCGGGCAAAGCATTGGCACAGGTTTTTTCAATTATATGACGATTCTTGTGCTCGCTATTTTTGGCGGTTTACTCGGCACATTAATGATGATTCCGTTACGCAAATCTTTAATTGTAAAAGAGCATGGCGTTTTACCTTACCCGGAAGGAACGGCTTGTGCGGCTGTTCTAAAAGCAGGGGAAAAAGGCGGGGATATTGCTAAGACAGCATTTCTCGGTGTAGGCATTGCATTGATTTATGCATTTCTGCAAAAAATAATGCACGTAATTGCAGAAGTTCCCGAATTTACTACAAAGCTTACAAATAAATATTTTCCGGCTGCAAAATTTAGTGGTGAAATAACGCCGGAATATCTCGGTGTGGGATACATTATTGGAATACGCATCAGTGGCGCACTCGTAGCAGGTGGCGTTTTAAGTTGGTTGGTACTAAACCCCTTGCTCGCAACATTGATGGTACATGACCAAACGATGATTGCAGAACAATTGGTAAAATTAGGTTACCTCAAAGACCTTGCAACTGCAGGTGGGCCGGGCAATTGGGACCCAGTAACACATTTATTTGCAGATACATCACAAGCCATGTATCGTGCCTATATCCGCCAGATAGGAGCAGGCGCAGTTGCGGCAGGTGGATTTATAACTTTATTAAAAACCATTCCAACCATCATTACATCTTTTAAAGAAAGTATTGGATCTGTAAAAAACAGGGATCATAAAGTATCCACTGCACGTACAGAAAAAGACCTGAGTATAAAAGTGGTTTTATTCGGAAGTATCATGCTTGTTGTTTTAATGGCATTTATTCCAATGATCCCGGGGGATTCTATTTTCAGTAAATTATTATTGGGCGTATTGGTAGTGATTTTCGGGGCATTTTTTGTAACGGTTTCTTCCCGGATTGTTGGAATAATCGGAGCAAGTAATAACCCGATCAGTGGAATGACTATCGCAACGATTATGGCGACTTGCCTGGTATTTATTGGTATCGGCTGGACGGGAAACACATTTGAGCCAATGGTATTGGTTGTTGGTGGAATGATTTGTATTGCAGCAGCAAATGCAGGCGCTACTTCACAGGATTTAAAAACCGGCTACATCATTGGTGCAACGCCAAAAAATCAACAGATCGCATTATTTATTGGCGCCATCGTATCATCCCTTGTGATAGGATTAACCATTAAAGTATTGGATAATCCAACTTCCGATATGATTCAACAGGGCTTTACACATGCAATTGGTACGGATAAATTCCCTGCACCTCAGGCAACATTAATGGCTACATTGATAAAAGGTATTTTATCTTTTAACCTGGACTGGCAATTTGTATTTGTGGGCGTTGCTCTTGCCGTAGTGATGGAATTGTGCGGCGTGAATTCATTGAGTTTTGCGGTGGGTGCATATTTACCATTGAGTACCACATTGCCCATTTTTGCAGGCGGTGCATTGCGTGGTTTGGTTGATTGGAGAAAAAAGAAAAAGGGGGAAGCCGTATCAGAAGATGATCTGGGAAAAGGAAATTTATTTGCAACAGGCCTTGTTGCCGGCGGTGCATTAGCCGGTGTAGTGGTTGCCTTGCTGATAGCCGGCAGTGAAACGATTGCAAAAAAACTGGAAGCCATCAATATGGAATTGAAATTGGAAAGCTGGCTTTCCCCGGGCATTTATCAAGTGGTTGGCGTGATTGCATTTATCATTCTTGCAATCATTTTATACCGGGTTGCGATGAAGAAAGAATCCCCGGAAATAGAAGCTATACTTGAGCATGATGGGAATGATATGGTGAAATAAATTTTTTTTAATGGA
>CAYXHX010000223.1:0-1832 GCA_964464835.1 uncultured Chitinophagaceae bacterium
AAACAGGGATATCAAAGGAAGTGAACAAATCACCTATATCAATAACAGCCCGGACACGTTGAATCACCTTGTTTTTAAATTGATTTTAAATATTCATAAACCAGGCGTTGCACGTGCAGGAGATGCATCACCTGATTATCTTACCGATGGTGTACACATAGATAACTTTACGCTAAATGGCACACCACATAAATGGAATGAAGGATATGGCCATGCCACATGGCAAGGTCAAAGATTGAGCAAACCTTTACTGCCACACGATTCCGTACAAATAACAGTGGACTGGCACTATACCATTTCTCTGCAAAGCGGCCGCGAAGGTATGATTGATTCAACTACCTATTTCCTTGCATATTTTTATCCGCGCGTGGCTGTGTATGATGATTACCGCGGTTGGGATCAAATGACTTTTACTGATGCACAGGAATTTTATAATGATTTCAACGACTACACATTAACTGTGAATGTGCCCAAAAATTATATCGTTTGGGCTACCGGTATTTTACAAAATCCAAAAGATGTTTTGCAACCTGGCTATGCTGCTAAATTGAAGGCATCTATGTCTTCAGATGAAATAATGCACATAGCAACTGCCGAAGATCTTACTGCCAAAAACATTACGCAACAAAAAGAAATGAACTCTTGGATTTGGAAAGCAAATGATATTTCGGATATGGCTGTTGCATTGAGTGATCATTATGTATGGGATGCATCAAGTGTAGTAGTTGATAATAAAACAGGCCGGAGGGCAAGTGTGCAGGCTGCTTATAATGATACTGCACAGGATTTTCATAGTATGGTTCGATTTGCAAGTAATGCATTGAGCTGGCTTTCCAATAATTGGCCCGGTGTACCATATCCATTTCCTAAAACCACAGTGGTACAAGGCTATGCCGGCATGGAATACCCAATGATGGTAAACGATGAAACCTATGAAGACACTGCATTTTCCAGGCTTGTAGTGGAACACGAAATTGCGCATAGTTATATGCCATTTTATATGGGCATCAATGAAACGAGGTATGGATTTATGGATGAAGGTTGGGCTACGACTTTTGAATTGCTGATAGGCCTCCATGATCTCGGAAAAGAAACAACAGAAAATTTTTACAAACAATTTCGAATTGAAAGTTGGATCAGTGATAATAACCAGGAAGAAGATTTGCCTATCATCACGCCGGCAAATGTACTTAGTGGCGTAGGCTTGGGAAATAATGAATATGGTAAAGCATCACTTGGATACCTCGCTATTAAGGATCTTTTGGGCGATGCGCTTTTTAAAAAATGTCTGCATGCATATATGGACAGGTGGCATGGAAAGCATCCTATTCCCTGGGATTTTTTCTACACATTCAATGATGTAACAGGAAAAAATTTAAACTGGTTTTGGAGCAGTTGGTATTTCAGCAATAATTATATTGATATGAAATTAAATTCAGTAAAAAAATCAGGAAATGGATTTTTAGTAAACATAGAAAATGTGGGTGGCTTTCCTGCACCGTTTGATTTGATCATTAAATATACGGATGGCTCTAAAGAAACTTTGCATCAAACACCCGGGTTATGGGAAAAAAATAGTGAAACAGCAAGCGTGCAGGTAGATACGAAGAAAACAATCGCTTTTGTCAATATAGATGGCGGCATTTTTATGGATGCAACCACGGGGGATAATTCCTGGAATGCAAAATAACTTTAGGCAGAAGGCTTTATGTACAATGCAGGATATTAATATTCATCTTCATTAAACATAAAGTCTTCCTGGCTCGGGTAATCGGGCCAAATGTCTTCTATGCTTTCATAAATTTCTCCTTCATCTTCCAAATCCTGCAGGT
>CAYXHX010000223.1:1842-4536 GCA_964464835.1 uncultured Chitinophagaceae bacterium
AATGGCGCGCCGGAACGTATGGCATAATCTATTAATTCATCTTTTGTGGCGGGCCAGGGTGCTTCTTCAAGGTAACTGGCAAGTTCTAAAGTCCAGAACATATTGGGTATTTTGCGCAAATGTAAGGGTTGTATTGGAAAAACCAAATCCGTTTTTACAGTAGGGAAAATTGAATTATTATTGGCTATATTGCGCTTCATTTTTTTTGTAAAAAATTAAAAGAAAAAATTATTTCTTAAAAAAAATAATACATGTTACAGGCAAAAAATATTCATAAATATTATGGTCAATTGCATGTATTGAAAGGCGTGGATATTTCTATCAGCACGGGTGAAATTGTTTCTATTGCCGGATCTTCCGGTGCAGGGAAAAGTACATTGCTGCACATTCTCGGTACACTCGATACGGCAAATGAAGGGTCTATTTTGTTGAATGGCTTGCCGATGCATTCTTTGAAAGGGAAAAAATTATCTTCATTCCGGAATAATAATATTGGTTTTGTTTTTCAATTTCATCATTTATTGCCTGAATTTTCTGCTCTGGAAAATGTATGCATCCCAGGTTGGATTGCAGGGCACAAAAAAAAGGAGGTAAAACAAAGTGCATTGAATTTATTGGAAATACTTGGCTTATCCGGTCGCCTTGATCATAAACCTGATATGCTTAGTGGTGGCGAACAACAGCGTGTAGCTGTTGCACGTGCACTCATCAATAAACCTGCAATTGTTTTTGCCGATGAACCTACAGGCAATTTGGATAGTACGCATGCCAAAGAATTACACGATCTTTTTGTGCATCTCCGTGATACATTTAATCAAACTTTTTTAATTGTAACACACAATGAAGAACTTGCCCAAATGAGCGATCGCATTTTACACATGAAAGATGGCTTGATTGTGAAACATTAGAAATACACTTATTTTAATACGAAATTATTTTTCCACTTTCACTTTTGTTTTCGGGAAAAATAAAGATTTTAATTCGAATGCATCATCAGGTTTCATTTTGCCCGCAAGGATCAAACGGAGTTGGCGCCTGCGCAATGCACCATCATATAATCTTTTCTCTTCTTCCGTTTCAGGAATCACCGGTTCTACTGCTCTTGGTTTTCCATTCGGGTCTAAAGCCACGAATGTAAAAAAAGCTTCATTGCTTTCATAGATATATTGATGCAAAGAATCTTCACCCCAAACTTTTAAATGGATCTCCATCGAAGTATTAAATGCGCGAGTAACCTGCGCTTCAATGTGCACAATATTTCCAAGGCGGATAGGTGTTTTAAAACTCAAGTTGTCCACGCTTGCCGTCATTGAAGGTGCATTGCAATGTTTACCTGAAGAAATACCTGCAGCAATATCCATCCAATACATCAATCTTCCACCCATAAGATTGCCGAAAGTATTTGTATCATTGGGTAATACGAGTTCATTCATCACAATGAAACTGGCGCTTGCTTTTTTTCCTTTCATGATTTAATAATTTCGCGCCAAAGGTAATATGCGTGTGGGTAAAAAATAAAAATGTTTCTGCTATGAAAAATTTTAGGCTTCCAAAATTTCAACCAGGTGAGCAATATCCTGTTGTTTATACTGTTGTGCGGATGCTTCGAAACATTTTGAAAATTCTTCCATCCACAATATCAGTGACTCCGTTGTAGATATAGATTTAAAATAGGACGGCACGGGAGGTACTGAAATGCGTTTGAAATAATTATCTATATCATCATGCGTGAAAGGCCTTCCCGTTGTTGGGTCAATGAAAAAATGATACCTGCTTCGTTGATCTGTTGATGCATGCTCGTTTTCAAAAAATTCGTCATAAAATGCAAGTACAAATTGACGTGGGATATTGATGACACAAACAGGTAATTCCAAAAGATTGGCAAGCCCGATATATAAAATACCATTGGAATAGTTGTTGCCTTTTTTTGTTTGTAAAACTTTATTCACTAAAAAAGCATCCGGGTTTGCATAATCAATTTCGCTTCCACAAAATTTATAATAATTATAAAGAATACTTGAAATTACATGCGCTTGTTCGAGTGGGGTTAAAAAACTATTTAATTCAAGCCAGATATTCCTGCGTATTTTTTCTACTTCCTGAAGGATAGGCGTAATGGTTAAATCAGGGTATTGCAATTTGGAAACAATTAAAGCGCCCGTGATGATATCCTTTCCTGCTGTAGCTTTCCATGTTTTTAATTCATTTGAGATATCAACAAACTGAAGTTGGTGTATGAGCATTTCAATGCGTGCTTGCACTTGCTCACTGATAGTTGTTTCCCATAAATTTTCAAGGTTTGGAATGATATTTTTTCCATAGTCAAAAAGACGTGAACTCACAGATGAATAGACTTCTTCATCGGGATCGTCAATCAATCTTAAGAGCGCAGATATTTCTTTATTCTCATTCATTTGCTGTGTATTTCTGCAATTACAAACTACGCATTTTTTTTATTGCCATCCAAAAGCATAATGCACTAACAATTAAAAAGTTGAAATAAATAATTCTTTTAAATTTTTTTGGTTTTATCAAATATTTGTTCATATTTGTAATTCCAATATCCAAATATTTATGAAAAACCTACTCATCGCAGGTTTTGCTGCCATACTTTGTATGCCGGTTAAAATCTCAGCGCAAACTGCCCCACAAGTTCCTGCAAATTTTGGTACATGGGAAACTTTCACCACTTTC
>CAYXHX010000223.1:4579-4818 GCA_964464835.1 uncultured Chitinophagaceae bacterium
AGTCTTTATCTCCCGAATTAAGGGGAAGGCTCTGCAATGTGCAGTGGAAACAAATTGAACAAGAACATAGTGTATTTACCTGGGATGCACTCGATACAGTACTTTACCGCACTGCCAATGATTCCCTGCCATTGATTTTTATGGTATATACTAAAGAGGATGCACCTGATTGGTTATATACTACCGGCGGTGTACCAAAGGTAATCGAACGAAATGAAAATGGGGATTCAATTGGTTAT